>JALXBY010000283.1 GCA_026991215.1 Anaerolineales bacterium | reverse complement strand
GCATGGGGGTCCTCCTGGTCAGGGCGTGCTCGTGGGGCATTAACCCGTTTCTAAAGGCCTCAACCTAATGATACAGCGGATGGGCTGCGGCGCAGTCGCGTGCCAGGAGCATCTTTCCTTCCCCCGCGGGGTTTAAAAGGATGGTGCTTGCGGCCTTGGGACGGGCTGTCGCCAAGCCGCGTTATTTTTCTGAATGATGTGCGAATTGGTGGTTTTGGCTGACTTGTGGTACAATGGCCCCACGCTTGTGGAAGCCGGGCATTCTCTTGTGGAGGCTGTCATCATGAATGGGACGCAATGGGCGTTTATCGGGGTCTACTTTATTTTGGCCATCATCTTCCCGGCCCTGCCCATCGTGATCGCCCACTTCATCTCCCCGCGAAGGCCCAACCCCATCAAGGACGATGTCTACGAGTGCGGCCTCAAGACCTACGGTTCGCCCTGGGTCCCCATCAAGGCCCAGTATTACCTGTTCGCGCTGGTCTTCCTCATCTTCGACGTGGAATTGGTCTTCCTTTACCCCTGGGCGGTAGCCTACAACCAGTTGCCCCTGTTTGCGGTGTTCGAGGGGGTGCTGTTCATCCTGATGCTGGCCGCCGCGCTGGTGTATGCCTGGAAGCGCGAGGCCCTGGACTGGTACGAACCCCTGGTGAAATAGCCCGCTCCAAGGAGACAAGGGTATGATGGAGTTCCTGCGAAACCCCGCGGTGTTGGTAGAGGCGTTGCGGGCCCTGTTCTTGGGCTGGGGCCTTTCGCCTATGTTGACCAACCTGCTGCTTTACATCCTGGGCGGCTTCGCCCTGGCCACCGGGCCCATGTTGTGGGTCATCTTCCTGATTTGGTTCGAACGCAAGGTCGTGGGCCGCTTCCAGGACCGGCTCGGTCCGAACCGGGTGGGGCCTTACGGCCTGCTTCAGCCCATCGCGGACGTGCTCAAACTCATCACCAAAGAAGACATCATCCCCGCCGGGGCCGACAAACTCATGTACTGGGCGGCCCCGATTCTTTCTGTGGCCGGCGTGCTCTTGCTTTGGCCGGCCATCCCCCTGGGCCTGGGCATCGGCGGGGACCTGAGCGTGGGTGTGCTCTTCTTGATTGCCGCCGGCGCCATCTCCACCATGGCCATCTTCATGGCTGGCTGGTCCTCCAACAACAAGTACGCGCTGTTGGGCGCGCTGCGTACCGTGGCCCAGCTGGTCTCGTATGAGGTGCCGGCGGTCCTGGTGCTGCTGATTCCGGTCATGCTTTCCGGCAGCATGAGCCTGCAGGATATCGTCAAGGCCCAGAACGTGTGGTACATCGTCTACGCGCCCCTGGCCGCGCTGATTTTCTTCATCGTGAGCGTGGCCGAGGTGGGCCGCACGCCCTTCGACCTGCTGGAGGCCGAATCCGAAATCATCGCGGGCTTCCACATCGAGTACTCCGGCATGAAGTTCGCGATGTTCTTCGCCGGGGAGTTCCTGCACGCGTTCACCATCGGCATTCTGACCGCAGTCTTCTACCTGGGCGGCTGGCGGGGGCCTGGTGCGGAGACCTTCCCCGTGTTGGGCATCCTCTACCTGTGGCTCAAGGGGTTCCTGGTGTACTTCGTGGTGGTGTGGCTGCGGGCGACCTTCCCCCGCATCCGCATCGACCACATGCTCAACTTCTCGTGGAAGTTCCTGACCCCCCTGGCCCTGGCCCTGGTGACGGTCATGGCCGTGGTGGACAAGTTCGTGGTGGGGTTGGGGGATTGGCCCCGCGCGCTGGCCCACCTGGTGGTCAACCTGGTGCTGGCCTTCGTGACGTTGCACCTGGTGCGGGCCTGGGCGCGGCGCTACCCGCGGCCTAAGGTGGCCGAACCCCGGCCCGTGGCCCGGCCGGAACCCCAACCCGCGAGCGGGGATTGACCGCGGATTCGCTGCCCAAGGAGAGCCGCCATGGTCGTCGCGTTCATCTTCGTGCTTAGCGCGCTGTTGATGCTGGCTTCGGCTTTGGTGGCGGTCACCAGCCGTAACCTGGTGCGCGCCGTCATGGCCCTGGTATTGGTGCTGTTTGGCAACGCGGTGCTGTTCATCCTGCTGGAGGCCTACTTCCTGGCCGTGGCCCAGGTCATCATCTACATCGGCGCGATTGCCATCCTCATCATCTTCGCCCTGATGCTGACCCGGCACACGGGTCAGGAATGGGGCCCCGCCTGGAACCGGGCCTGGCCCTGGGCCGTGCTGATGGCGGCTGGGTTGGCTGGGGGGCTGCTCCTGGTCATGCGGGCCTGGCCCATGGCTGGGCGCATGGTGGAAGAAGCCCAGGTGCCGGCCGATTACACCCGGCAGTTGGGCGTGGCCCTGGTCAGCCCCCAGGGTTTCGTGGTTCCCTTTGAGGTGGCTTCGGTGCTGCTTTTGGCCGCGCTCATCGGCGCGATTTACGTGGCCTGGGGCGGCCGCAAGGTCAAAGGCCCGTACCCCACCCGTTCGGATGAAGAATAGGCTTGCCCCCTGGGAGGTTTCGCATGGTTCCCCTGGGATGGTATCTGGTGGTCGCCGCGCTGTTGTTCGCCATTGGCGCGTTTGGCGTCCTGGCCCGCAAGAACGCCATTGCCATCTTCATCGGGTTGGAAATCATGTTCAACGCGGCCCTGCTCAACGCGGTGGCCTTTTGGCGCTACCTGCACCCGACCCAGTTCGATGGCACGGTGTTCGCGATTGTAATCCTGGCCGTGGCCGCGGCCGAGGCCGCGGTGGGCCTGGCCGTGTTCATCGCGGTCTATCGTCGCTTTGGAACCGTGGACGCGGACGAAATCACCCTGCTGCGCGGTTGATGCCGCCCGATGCTCCGGACGTGACGCATTTCCTTTCCCCTGGAGGCTTCGGCCATGAGCAACGAACTCTTGCTTTGGCTTCTCCCCCTCCCGCCCCTCCTGGCCTTTGCGCTGATTGTGCTCTTTTTGCATCGCAGCAACAAGGCCAGCCATAGCGTGGCGATTCTGGCCGTGGGCCTTTCCTGGTTGGGGAGCATGGTGCTCTTCTTCCGGGCTTTGGGCGTTGGCGCCGAGGCCCTGGCCGAGCACCCCTTCCACCAGGCCATTACCTGGCTTCCGGGCAAGAGCACCCTGCTCCGCATCGGCGTTTACATGGACCCGCTCACCGCGGTGACCCTGTTCTTCGTGGCCTGGACCATCCTGATGATTTTCATCTACTCCGTGGGGTACCACAACTACGGCGCGCCCAAAGGTGACCACGACGAAAAGGGCCTGCCGCCCCACGGCGCCACGGTGGAGGAACACGGCCACAAGCACAAGGTGCCTTCCATCGAACCCATGTACGCCCGCTTCTTTGCCTTCGTCTCCCTCTTTGCCTTTGGCATGTACCTGCTGGTGGTGAGCGACAACCTGCTCACCCTGTTCGCGGGCTGGGAAATCATGGGCCTGTGTTCCTTCCTGCTCATTGGCTTCTGGTTCAAGAAGCCTTCGGCCCGGGACGCCGCGGTCAAGGCCTTCATGACCACCCGCGTGGGCGACATCCCCATGCTCCTGGGCATCGCCTACCTTTACAGCCAGGTGGGTTCCCTGGCATACCCGGATATCTTCCGACCGGAAACGTTGGAGAAACTGGCCACCACCCCGGCGCCGGTGCTGGGCATGTCCGTGGCCGGCCTGATTGGGCTGTTGCTCTTCATTGGCACGGTGGGGAAGTCTGCCCAGTGGCCCCTGCACGTGTGGCTGCCGGACGCGATGGAAGGTCCCACGCCGGTTTCGGCCATGATTCACGCCGCGACCATGGTTTCCGGCGGTGTGTACCTTGTCATCCGCATCTTCCCCCTGCTGACCGCAGCGGCCGAGGCCGCAGGGTTCGTTTCCCCCATGCCCATCATCGCGTTCATCGGCGCGTTCACCGCGCTGTTTGCGGCCACCATCGCGCTGGCCCAGAACGACATCAAGCGGGTGCTGGCTTACTCCACGATTTCCCAACTGGGGTACATGGTGGCCGCGGTGGGCATCGGCGCATACGTGGCAGCCGCGTTCCACCTGGTGACCCACGCCTTCTTCAAGGCCCTGCTCTTCCTGGGTTCCGGTTCGGTGATTCACGGCATGGAGCACGGCGTGCTGCACACGGGC
>JALXBY010000282.1 GCA_026991215.1 Anaerolineales bacterium | reverse complement strand
GCATGGGGCGCATTGGCAACGCCTACGACAACGCCCTGGCCGAACGGGTCATCGGCACCCTCAAGACCGAGTACGGTATTGAGGGGCCTTTCCCCTCGGAAGACCTGGCTCGGCTTGCTTTGGAACAGGCCGTGACCCTGTACAATCATGAGCGTCCGCACCTGAGTTTGCAGTATGCCACACCAGCCCAGGTTCATTTTATGTCATGGCGGATGGCAGGCCAACCTGTCAACGTTTAGCCGGACAACACACAGACTGCCGACTGCCGACCGCTGACTGCCGATTGCCGTCCGCGTATCACAAAATCAACATGGCATCGCCGAAGGAATAGAAGCGATAGCCGTGCTGTTTGGCCATCTCGTAGGCGTGCAGGATGCACTCCCGGCCCGCGAACGCGCTAACCAGCATCAGCAGGGTGGACCGGGGCAGGTGGAAGTTGGTAATCAGGGCATCGACGGCCCGGAATTGAAAGCCGGGGAGGATGAACAGGTCGGTTTCCCCTTCGAAGGCCGCGACCACCTGGCCAGGCGGGGCTTGGCGCGCGGCCGTTTCCAACACCCGCACACTGGTGGTGCCCACGGCTACGATGCGCCCGCCCTGGGACCGCACCTGGTTGAGCAGCGCCGCGGTCTCCGGGTCCAGTCGGCACCACTCCCGATGCATGGGGTGCTTGCGGGGGTCCTCTTCTTCCACCGGCCGGAAGGTATCCAGCCCGATGTGCAGGGTCACCTCCGCGAAGCGGATGCCCTGGGCCTTGAGGCGGGCAATCAGTTCTGGGGTGAAGTGCAGGCCAGCCGTGGGCGCGGCCGCGGAGCCAGGCTCCCGCGCGAACACGGTCTGGTACCGTTCCGGGTCCTCTAAACGCGCCTTGATGTAGGGCGGCAGGGGGACCTGCCCGGCCTGTTCCAGCCATTCCCAAACCGGCCGCGTAAAGCGCACCCGCCGCAACGGACCGCCCAGGTCCGCGAGCACTTCAACCTGGGGGCCGCCCTCGACCTGCAGGCGAAGCCCAGGCCGCACCCGTCGGCCCCGGACCAGGGCCTGCCACACCTCCGGCCCTTCCTGTTTGACCAGAAGCAATTCGACCCGGCCCCCCGTGGGCTTACGGGCAAAGATGCGGGCCGGAATCACCCGCGTGCGGTTGACCACCAACACGTCCCCTGGCCGGAGAAAGCGGCCCAGGTCCCGGAACACCGCGTGGGTGATGGTGCAGTCCGGCCGGTGGACCACCATGAGTTTGGCCCGATCCCGGGGTTCCACCGGCTTCTGCGCGATGAACTCCGGGGGCAGGTCGTAATCGAAGTCCGAAGTGCGCAGGGTTGGCTCCTGAATCGCCATGGCGGGCCTACCCAATAGACGGTTTCACTTCCACAACCGGGCCAGCAGGTTGAGCAGCACGGTCAGCACGATGGAAAGCAGAATCGAAGTGGCCAGCGGGAAGACACAGGTGAAGTTCTCCCGCTGAATCACGATATCCCCAGGCAACCGGCCCAGGGGCAGGGAAATGCGGGAAAGCAGCAGGACCGCGGCGCCAATCAGGACCAGCAAAATTCCCATGAAGATTAGCCAGCGGCCCAGTACCTCCATCATGGTGGGTCCTCCGGAAGGGGGGTCGTTGGTCGTTAGGTGGGTTGCAGGGCCTGGGCCTGTTCCGCTTTGCCGGTCAGGTGGAAGCGCGCGTCTTCGGCGAGCATGCGCTGCAGGCCCTCTTCCAGGGAAACGCGCGGGGTGTAGCCCAGCAGCCGGGCGGCTTTGGAAAGGTCGGCCCGCATCCGCTGGACGCCGGGGGACCGGTCGGGGTTGAGGAGAATCTGGGCCTTGCTGCCGGTGAGGGCGAGAATCAACCGGGCCAGGTCCAGGATGGCGGTCTCCTGCCCGGAGCCGATGTTGATGACCTGGTCGTCCACGCCCGGCGCGGTGCCCGCCGCGACCATGGCATCTACCACGTCGTCGATGTAGACGAAATCCCGGGTCTGGCTGCCATCGCCGTGGACCACCAGGGTGCCGCCCCGAACGGCATGGTACAGGAAGTTGGAAATCACGGGCGGATGGGCCGGCGGCAGGGGCTGCCCCGGGCCGTAGGCGTTGAACACCCGCAGCACCACGGTCTCGATGCCCCACAGCCGGCCAATGGTGCGCACGAAGTACTCCGCGGCCAGTTTGGAGACCGCATAGGGGGAAAGGGGATGGGGGAGCATTTCCTCATGCAGGGGTTGCCGGGGCTGGGCACCATACACCGCGCCCGAAGACACGAAGACCACCCGCCGCACCCCTACGTCCCGCATGGCCTCCATAAGGGCCACGGTGCCCTGCACGTTGACCGCGGTGTACTCCTGGGGGTAGAGCACGGACTCGGCCACGGAGACCCGCGCGGCCAGGTGGTACACACAGGTGATGTCGTGCAGCAACGTCCACAGGGTGGGCCGGTCGCGCACGTCGGCCCGGGCGAACATCACGCCCTGGGGGATGCGTCGCGGGTCGCCCGTGCTCAGGTTGTCCACCCCTCGCACCCCGTGGCCCTGCCGGAGCAGCCGGCGGGCCAGCGCGCTCCCCAGGAATCCCGCCACACCGGTAATCAACACGTTCATCGAGAACCTCCCTGCCGATGTTCCCGCTTCCGTGCGCCTGGTGTGCCAGGCAGCACGAAGTGCCCTTTCGGACGCCCTCTCATTGTAAAGGATGGCGGCGCCGGGGTCTCATGCCAATCTCATTTGCCGTAGCAGCCCATGCAGGGCCTGGTACAGCACGTGAAAGCCAAAGGCCTGCTGAGCTACGGCCCGGTTGTGGGCGGTGTGGGCCTGGCGCAGTTTGGGGTCCAGCAGGTGTTCCGCGAACGCGTCCACCACCTCGGGGGTCACCGCGCCGTCCATTTCCACCAGCCGGAAGGCGTGGGGGGCGATGTCCTCCCGATAGACCGGGTACCGGTTGACCAGGATGGGGAGGCCGTAGTGCAACCCTTCCAGCAGCGCGTTGCCGAAGCCTTCGTACAGGCTGGGGTAGGTCATGGCGTGGGCGTGGGCGTACAGGGTCCAGGGGGAAATCCGGGGACCGCGGCGGCCATTGTCGGCCAGGTAGAGCAGGGGGACCCGCAGGGCCTCGGCCCGCCGCTGGAGGTGGTGGAGGTACGTCCAGCCTTCGTCCCCCGCGGGGTGGCTGATGACCAGCACGGGTCGCCGGCCCTTCAGGTGGCGCTGCCAGGGGCCATAGGTCAGCCGGTGCAGCAACTCCAGCGCGTGTTCGATGCCCTTGCGGGGCACCACCCGCGTGGGTTGGAGGATGAGCATGTCCTCAGGGCCAAACCCCAGACGGCGGAGCAGGCGCGCGGCATCCCCGCGCGGGGGCGGCGTGGAGAAGTCCCAGACGTTGGGGACCAGGGTGCTGGGCAGGCCCTTGCGTTGCTGAAGGGCGCGCGCGGCCGCCCGGTTGATGACCACGTGGACCACGTTCGGAAGCGCGGGGGGGAAGTAGGTCTCCAGCAGGCCGGGGCGCCGCGCGGTGCGGAAGCGTTCCCGTTCCCAGAAGAAATCGTGGTGGTGGGCGATGGTGGGCAGCGGGTTCCGCTCCAGGAACCAGGTGATGCCCATGGCCAGGGGGATGTGCATGGGGATGGCCAGCGCGTTCTGCACGATGAGCACCTGGATGCCAAAGGCCCGCACGAACTGGGCCAGCCGCGCCTGAACGTGGTGGGCCAGGCGCTCGAACCAGTCCAGAATGCCGCGCAGCCGAAGGGACTCATGGGAGTCGTAAAAGGCCCGGTGCAGGCGCTGTACCAGTGGGTGCTGGAAGTGGAAAAGGGCGTCCACCCAACCGGGCTTGAGGTCGGGGTCCAGCGCACCGGCCAGGTAGAAGACCTGGTGCCCCATGGCCCGCAAGGTCCGGGCCCACTTCCGGGTTTCCAGGGTCACCCCGTCTACCCCGGCCAGGCGGGTCGCCACGATGCCGATGCGCCACCGGGGGCCCTGGGGGAACGGGGGAAAAGGCCCCGCCCGCCGCCTCAGCGCAAGATGATTTGACACGGTTTCCATGGCTCCGGTCTCGGTGTTGTGGGGGTGTTCCACAGGGGGCAAAGCATCTTTCGGTCGAAGCCCTCTGGAAGGCGGCCACCGAACCCTGGACC
>JALXBY010000281.1 GCA_026991215.1 Anaerolineales bacterium | reverse complement strand
GCGGGAGGCCTTCCCGGCCCGCAACGTGGTGCGGGGGTTCATGCTCTTCCCCTACATCGCGCCCGTGGTCTCCATCGCCTTCATCTGGAAACTCATGCTGGACAAAACCATCGGCGTCATCCCCTTAGTCCTGCAAAAACTGGGCCTGCCCGCGCTGAGTTTCCTCACCCTGCGGTCCTACCCGGTGGAAATCTTCGGATGGAAAATCGGCATCCCCGTGGCCCTGCTGACCGTCATCCTGTTCGAAGCCTGGCGGTACTTCCCCTTCACCTTCCTCTTCTTCTTGGCCCGACTGCAGGCCATCCCCCAGGAACTCTACGAGGCCGCCGCGGTGGACGGGGCTTCGCCCCTGCAGCGCTTCTGGTACATCACCCTGCCCCAACTCTACACCGTGGCCGGAACGCTCTTCCTGCTGCGCTTCATCTGGACCTTCAACAAATTCGAGGACATCTTCCTGCTCAACGGCGGCGCGGCCGGGACCACGGTTCTGGCCATCGAAATCTACAACTGGCTCTTTGCCCGGCGCAACGTGGGCGTCTCCGCGGCCCTTTCGGTCATCATGGCCGGGATTTTGACCGGGCTGGCCCTGCTCTACCTGCGGCGGTTTGCGCGAAGGATAGAAGTGTGAAGCGCATGGGCGGATGGACGAATTTGCGGATGTGCGAATGCGTGAATCGTCGGATACACGAAGGAGGTGGCCCCCATGTGGACGTCGCGAGAAATCCTGGAGCGCCGGTTGTGGTGGGTCTTCCGGGTCTTCAGCGTGCTCTTCTTCCTGGTCATCACCGCGTTCCCCTTCTACTGGATGTTCAATCTCTCGGTCCGGCCCTATAGCGACGTGCTCCTGAACCCTGGTCGGCTGCTCCCCACCTGGCGGGACCTGCACATGGCCTTTGGCCCCATCCCCTGCCTGTGGAACCCGGTGCCCCAGTGCGAGGCCTGGGCCAAGAACAGCAGTTACCTGGGCGTGCTCGTGGATTACAACTTCCTCACCTACATCAAGAACAGCCTCATCGTCTCCACCATGACCGTGCTCCTGACCCTGCTCTTCGCGGTGCCCGGCGCGTACGCGGTCACCCGGATGGAGTTCCGCTTCCGGGACATCATGAGTTGGGGGATTTTGCTCATCTACATGTTCCCGGCCATCGTGATTGGCATCCCCCTGTTCGTGTTCTTCGTACGGCTGCAGGCCGCGCTGGGCATCCCCCTGCGGGGCAACCTGTACACCGTGACCTTCATCTACCTGGCCAGCACCCTGCCCGTGGCCCTGTACATGCTGCGCAGTTATTTCCCTTCCATCCCCAAGGACCTGGAAGAAGCCGCGCTCATCGACGGCTGCTCCCGGCTGGAAGTCATCTGGCGCATCACCCTGCCCCTGGCCCTGCCGGCCATCGCCAGCGTCGCACTGTACACCTTCATGATTGCCTGGAACGAGTTCCTCTTCGCCCTGCTCTTTTTGGTGGAACACCAGCCGGCCTGGACCCTGCCCCTGGGCCTGCAACAACTGGATAGCCAGGAGGTCCCCCGGACCTTCCTCATGGCCGGGTCCATGCTCATCACCGTACCAGTCATCGTGCTGTTCTTCTTCTTCGAGCGCTTCCTGGTGCAGGGCCTGACCGCGGGTGCGGTGAAGGGGTAATGGGCGGCAGTCCGCGGTCGGCAGTCGGCAGTGCGCGGGCGGCAGTCAGCAGTCGGCGGTCCGCGGCGGCGGGCGGCGCACGATGTGCTGAGGGCCGACTGTCAACCGCCGACTACGGCTCACGTCGCATCTGCCGGTTCACCCGCCAGGTTTGCAAGGGCCGCTCCAGCCAGAAGGTGACGTACGCCCGCTCTAAGGCCTCCAGTTCGGGGTAGAGGTCCGGGGCGGGCGGCGGGTTTAAGGCTTCGTGGAGGGGTTTCCGGCTCCAGGCCAGGAGCACGGCCCAGGCCCGGTCGGAAACCCGGGGCAGCGTGGGACTGCCGCAATCCGCGCAGCGCAGGCCGCCTTCCCGGACGTCCAAAAATTTGGGCCTGCCCGGCGTGAGGGGGGCGCGGCAGCGTACACAGCGCGCCCACTGGGGTCCGAACCCGGCCAGGCGCATCAGGTGCCAGGCCGCGACGCGGGGGGCCCAGCGAACCCCTTCCCCTTCTTCCGAGGCAATGCGTCCAAAGGCCCAGGCCAACAGGGGGTACAGACCCGGCACCCGTTCCCCCTCCGGCACCAACCGCAGGACCATCTCCGCCACCTGCCCCGCAGCCAGAAACGCCTGGGGGTCCGTACGCAGCCTGGGGTGCCATGTCTGCACTTCGGCCTGGGTGAGCACCCACCAGTTGCGGCCCTGGGCCAGTTGCACCCGGACTTCGCCAAACAGGTCCAGATGGCCGGCCTTGCGGGAACCGGGCTTACGGCCGGCAGGGGCCAGCGCGCGGAAGCGGCCCAGGTGCTGGCCGTACATCTCCAGCAGCACGTCGGCCTCGCCAAAGGCCTTGCGGTGTAAGACCCAGGCGGTTTCGCTCCGGGTGCGCCACCGTTGGGGCATGGACGTCTCCCTGTGTGGACGGGGTACAGAAGGATTGTAGTCGATGGTCGGTGGTCGATGGTCGATGGTCGTTCGTCGTTCCTCGTTGGTCGATGGTCGTTCGTTGGGGGGTGGTGGTCAATTTGGCGGATATGGGGTGGTGGGGGCCGAAAAACTCAAGGATTTACAAAAATCTTCCGTTGACGTTGCTGAGTTTTTGGCGCAAGGATAGAACATCCGAAAGCATGCAGGGAGGCGGCGCATGGGCGGGTCTGGGTCGCGACGTTACCCGGAGAAGTACGAACGGTGGATCCCCCTCGCCCTGGCGGTGCTTTTGATAAGTACGGTGTTCCTGGCCGTGGCCAGCATCGTGGTGATTTTGCAGGGTGGGGGATAGGGGGAGTGTCGATGGTCGTTCGTCGTTCGTCGGTGGTCGTTGGTTGGTGTGCAAACGCCTGAAGGGGAGGTGCTTCCATGACCCCCAGGACCTGGTTGCCCTTGCTTTCCGCGGTGTTGAGTTTCGTGTTCGCCTTCTTCGTGCTGCGCCGGTATGCGCGACGACGTAAGCCCCATTTGCTTTTGTGGGGCATTGGTATCGTGTTCTACGGCCTTGGCGGGTTCGCCGAGTTCTACTATGGCGCCTTCGGCTGGAACCCCTGGATTTTCCGGCTGTGGTATCTGTGCGGCGCGGTGCTGGTGGCCGCGTGGCTGGGCCAGGGAACCGTCTACCTCCTGGCCCGCCGGCGGGTGGCCCATACCCTCATGGCCATCCTCCTGGTCGCCTCGCTGTTCGCGGCCTATCGGGTCTTCACCGCGGAACTGGACCCCACCCGCATGATCGAAGGGGAGTTGAGCGGTCACGCCATCATCACCCCTGGGGTGCGGGTGCTGACACCCTTCTTCAACCTGTACGGGCTGGTCACCCTGGTGGGTGGCGCGGTGTATTCGGCCTACCTCTTCTGGCGCAAGCGGGTGTTGCTGCACCGGGTCATCGGCAACGTGTTGATTGCCACCGGCGCGCTGATGCCCGCGTTCGGCGGCCTGTTCAGCCGGATGGGGGTGCCCTACACCCTGTACATCGGCGAGTTCTTCGGCGTGCTCCTGCTCTTCGCCGGGTTCCTGCGGGCTACCCGGCCCATGCCGGAACAGGCTCCGGCCCAGGCGGCCTGACGCAGGCCGTCGGGATTGTGGCTTCACGGCGGGCCGAACACGAACAGGTTGAAGCGGGAGCCGGGGAAGTAGGTCTGCCAGTAGGGAAGCGCGGGCAGCCGGTACCAGCCATAGGCCTGGGCCAGCGCGGTGAAGTCCAGCCAGAAGCCAGGGGGCGGCGCGGTTGGCTCGCCCAGGGCGAAGTCCCACACCGGTTGCAGCAGGGGCTGGCCCTGGCTTCCATCCTGGGCCGTGGGCTTGAGGTACACCCGCCAGTACACGGCCTGGAAGTACGGCTCCTGCACCACGGCCATCCTGTCTTCTTCCAGCCATTGCGACGGCAGGGCAAAGGCCCGGCCTGTGGCCAGCCAGTTCACACCTTCGGGCAGAACCTGGCCCTGGGTCGGCGGCATGTACAGGGATTGCACCTGGCCCAACGCATCCCAGCCCAGCCGTTCCTGCACGGCCTGGCGCAGGGTCTGGAAGGCTTCCGCGGCCGGGCGCACCAGATAAGGGTATTCCAGCGGCACGTCGGGCACTTCGA
>JALXBY010000280.1 GCA_026991215.1 Anaerolineales bacterium | reverse complement strand
CAAGCCCGGGACGCGCGTGGCCATCATGGGGCCTTCGGGTTCGGGCAAGAGCACCCTGGTCAAACTCATCAACCGCACGTACGACGTCACCCGGGGCGCGGTGCGCATCGACGGCGTGGACGTGCGGGACTGGAACCTGACCGCGCTTCGGGCCCAGATTTCCATCATCGAGCAGGACATCTTCCTGTTTTCCCGCAGCGTGCGGGAGAACATCGCTTTTGGCCGGCCCGACGCGCCCCAGGAGGCCATCGAACAGGCCGCGCGCATGGCCCAGGCCCATGGCTTCATTCAGGAATTCCCCCAGGGCTACGATACCCCCGTGGGGGAACGGGGCGTGGCCCTCTCCGGCGGGCAGCGTCAGCGCATCGCCCTGGCCCGGGCCTTCCTGACCGACCCCAAAATCCTCATCCTGGACGACGCGACCAGCGCCATCGACAGCGCGACCGAGGACGAAATCCAGAAGGCCATCTTCCAGGTGGCCCGGGGCCGGACCACCTTCATCATCACCCATCGCCTTTCCCAAATCCGCTGGGCCGATTGGATTCTGGTGCTGGACCAGGGCCGACTGGTGGCCCAGGGCACCCATGAAGAACTGCTTCGCACCTGTGAGGTGTACCGCCGACTCTTTCAGGTTCCGGTGGCCCACCTTACCCCCACTTCTTCGTAACTGGGTGTTCAAAGGCCCAAAACCCGCTTTGCACCACACCGTGAGGAGGAAGCATGGGGTTCTTCGCCCGCCTTGGTCAGGAATCCTATGACCGGAAGTACTCGGACCGGGAACTGGCCCGCCGACTGGCCCCCTTCTTCCGCCCGTATCGGAAGGAACTGCTCAAGGCCGCGGGGTTGATGTTCTTCGCCTCCCTCATGGCTTCGGGCACCACCTTGCTCTTTGGCGCGCTGGTGGACGTGATGGCCGCCCGTCCCTCATGGCCGGCCATGCTGGGCGTGGCCGGGGGCCTGCTGGCCATGGGTGTGTTGCTCTGGGCGGCCCAGTGGGGCCGGCGTCGGGTGCTGGTGCGGGTGCTTTCGGGCGTGGTCTACGACCTGTTCATGGCCGCGTTTCGCGCGGTCATGCGGCACGACCTTTCCTTCTTCGACCGCCATGCTTCGGGCCGGGTGGCCTCCCGCCTGCTCAACGACACCCGCGAAATCGCTCAGGTGGCCTCCCTGGTTTCGGACATCCTCACCCAGTTCCTCTTCGCGCTGATGCTCATCTTCGTGCTTTTGGTCATCGACTGGCGGTACACCCTGCTCACCCTGTTCTTTGCCGGGCTGCTTCTGGCCCTGGCGTACACCCTGCGGAAGTGGGCCCGCAAGGTCACCCTGGCCGGGCTGCGGGCCCTGGCCGGTGTGAACGCGGCCATCAAGGAGACGGTCTCGGGCATCCAGGTGGCCAAGAACTTCCGCCGGGAAATGGACGTGTACCAAGACTTCGACCGGGCCAACCAGGATTCCTACCGGGTCAACCTGACCCGGGGGTACGTGCTTTCCTCCGCGTTCCCCATTTTGAACTTCGCCATCGGCCTGGCCACCGCGGGTCTGATCGTGGCCGGCGGCTGGGGCGTATACCGCAACGCGCTCACGCCCGGTGAACTCATGCTGTTCCTCCGGGGCCTGGAGCGTTTCTGGTTCCCCATCATTAACCTGGCTTCTTTCTGGACCCAGGTGCAGGCCGGGTTGGCCGCGGCCGAGCGGGTCTTTTCCCTGATGGACGTCCCGCCTCAGGTGCATCAGGAAGCCGAAGAACCGGTGCCCCAACTGCGGGGCGACATCCGCTTCGAGCATGTGGACTTCGCCTACGAGCCGGGCAAGCCGGTGCTGCAGGACTTCAACCTGCACATCCCGGCCGGGCAGACCCTGGCCCTGGTGGGGCACACGGGCGCGGGCAAGACTTCCATCGTGCGGCTCATCGCGCGGCTGTACGAGTTCCAGGGGGGCCGTATCCGGGTAGATGGCCGGGACCTGCGGCGGTTGAACCTGCGGGAATACCGCCGCCATTTGGGGTACGTGCCCCAGCACCCTTTCCTGTTCTCCGGCACAGTGTTAGAGAACATTCGCTACGCGCGGCCCGAAGCCACCGAGGAAGAGGTCCTGGACCTGGCCCGGCGCATCGACCAGGGCCGCTGGCTGCACACCCTGCCCGACGGCCTGCACACCCAGGTGGGCGAACGGGGGCACAACCTTTCCATGGGCCAGCGGCAACTGGTGGCCCTGCTGCGGGTGCTGTTGCAACGTCCGGCCATCTTCCTGCTGGACGAGGCCACGGCCAGCATCGACCCCTTCACCGAACGACAGATTCAAGAGGCCCTGGGATACATCCTTGCAGGCAGCACGAGCATCCTGATTGCCCACCGGCTGTTCACGGTGGTGGCCGCGGACCGCATCATCGTGCTGGAAAAGGGGCGCATCATCGAAGAGGGGGACCACGTAAGCCTGATGGCCCGCGGGGGCCACTACGCCCATCTGTTCCGCACGTATTTCTATCACCAGACCCTGCACTACATCGAAGAGGTGGGCCGCAAACTGGCCGGGACCAACGGCCCCACCGCAGACCAAAGCCCACAACCCGCCAACGGCCGCCCGCAGACCACCGACCGCTGACCACGCACCGCCGACCGCGGACTGCTCACTGCTGACCGCGCGCCGCGTCACTTTGCCTTCCCCCCAGGGTTTCCGTAAACGGAGGATATGCATGTTTTGGGGAGGAAACGTTCAATGCTTCGCGCGCTCCTCATCGCCCTGTCTCGCTCCCGGGTCTTGCAGACCTGGCTGACCCGGTCCCGCGTTGGTCGTCGGGTTTCCCGGCGCTTCGTGGCCGGGGAAACCCTGGAAGAAGGCCTGGCGGTCGCCCAAAAATTGCAGGAAGCCGGGCAGATGAGCACCCTGGCCCACCTGGGGGAATGGGTGCACACCGAGGCCCAGGCCCGGGCCGCGGCCGAGGCCATCCGTGAGTTGATTCAGGCCATCGGGGAAGCCGGCCTGCGGGCCAACGTTTCGGTCAAACTCAGCCATTTGGGGATACACCTGAACCCCAACCTGGCCCGGGAACTCCTGGTCATGCTCCTGGAGACGGCCCGGCCCCTGGGCATGATGGTCCGCATCGACATGGAAGAATCCACCCTGGTGGAGGAAACCCTGGCCATCCGCAAGGAAATGTGGGAGGCCGGGTACCGCAACGTAGGTGTGGTCATCCAGTCCTATCTCCGGCGCAGCGAAGGCGACCTGCGCCGCCTGCTCCCGGAACGGGTTCCGGTGCGACTGGTCAAGGGCGCGTACAAAGAGCCGCCCGAAGTGGCCTTCCCCAAGAAGCGGGACGTGGACGCCAACTACGACCGCCTGGCCCGGATGCTGCTGGAGGCCGCTGCCCTGGACGAGGCCCCGCGGCTTTCGGAAAACGGCCGCTTCCCCCCGCTGGCGGCCATCGCCACCCATGACCCGGAACGCATTCGGTACGCCCTGGATTGCATCCGTCGCCAGGAGGTGCCCAGGGAGGCCGTGGAGTTCCAGTTCCTCTATGGTATCCGGCGGGATTTGCAGGCCCACCTGACCCAGGAGGGGTACCCGGTGCGTATCTACGTCCCCTTTGGCCAGGAGTGGTACCCCTACTTCATGCGCCGCCTGGCGGAGCGGCCGGCCAACCTGCTCTTCTTCCTGCGCCACCTGTTCCGCTGAACCCTGGACGTGGGTTCCGGCACAGGTCGGCCCGCCAGTTGGACCAGCACCTCGAAATTGTCGTTGGCCGCGGCCCGGTTGCGGCGCATGATGCCGCACCGGGTGCAGCGGTGGTAGATGACGTACGTATCCCCCTCCATGACCGCCGCGATGGGTTCCATCAGGCCGCGGCAGGTCGCGGCCCGGTCGCCGGGCGCGACGTCTACGTGTTTGCTCCATAGACAATGCGGGCAATGGTTGGTGTACCCATCGCCCTCGACCCAGGCACCGCAGTGCTCACAGCGGAAGGACTCTTTCCGGCGTTGGAAGGGCATGATTCGTCGATCGTCGGTGGTCGTTGGTCGATCGTCGTTGGTCGGTGGTCGTTCGTCGATGGTCGTTGGTCAGTGGTCGGTGGGCTGCCCACAGCCGACCGCAGTGCGTCGTCCGGAAAAAGGTTGACACCTTTGGCCTCCTACCGCCATACAAAATATCACAAAGGAGGTCAAAGATGCCCGAGAAACAACAGCGACGCGTCTACAGCGAAGCCTTCAAGCGACAGGTCGTCC
>JALXBY010000279.1 GCA_026991215.1 Anaerolineales bacterium | reverse complement strand
GTCGCTTCCCTCCAGCAGTTTTACCCGTGGAAGCCCCAGGGCGCGCTGGGGTACCTGGCCATGCCCGTGCAGTGCCTCCTGTGCCGGGCCACGCCGGGGCGGATTGCCCTGTTCCTACGGGGCTTTGCCGTGGCCGGGCTTGCCTTCCTCCCCTTGCGGGAAAGGCTTGCGCGCCTTTGGCAGAAGGCCCCGGTACGGCGGTTGTGGCTCGCGACCTGGGTGGCCACGCTGCCCCTATTCGTCATCGCCCTGGATTGGGGTCGGTTCGTGTACATCCACCTGGCCGCTTTGTTCCTGGTTTCCTTGTTGGATACCCGGCCTGTGACTTTCGAACTGCGGCCCCGGGAACTCATCATAATTTACGGCCTGTTTGCCTTCCTGTACTTCGACCTGTGGTACCTGCAACACGTCCGGGGGTTCCAACTCACGGTTCCGCCGGAAGACAACCTCCGCCGCCTGCTGCAACTGGCCCGGCAGAGCCTGGGGGTAATGGGGAAGTAATTGGTCGATGGTCGATGGTCGATGGTTGATGGTCGATGGTCGGTGGTCGGTGGTTGGGTGGGAAGAAATCTCGGAAAACTGTGGCACAATATACGCTGTACCTTCCCCCGGAAAGCCCAGGTGCCCTCTGGAGGCCCGTGATGCGCCGTCTTGCCCTGCCCAAAGGTGATGTGGAAATCCGGGTGCTCACCGAAGCCGAGGAGATGCACCAGGTGGTCGCCTTGCAGGAACTGGCCTGGGGCGGCCGGCAGGACGTGGTGCCGCCTTCCATGCTGGTGGCCCTGGCCCATGAAGGCGGCCTGGTCCTGGGCGCCTACACCCTGGCCCAGCCCCGGACCTTGGTGGGCTTTGCCCTGAGTTTCCTGGCCCTGCACACCAAGGGGGAAGAGCGCATCCTCAAACACCATTCCCACATGCTGGCCGTGCACCCGGAATGGCGCAACCAGGGCCTGGGCTATGCCCTCAAGCGGGCCCAATGGCAATGGGTGCGTCACGAGGGCCTGGAACTCATCACCTGGACCTACGACCCCCTCTGGAGCCGCAACGCGCAACTCAACATCCGCAAACTGGGGGGCATCGTCCGCACCTATTACCCCAACTACTACGGCCCCATGACCGACCGGCTCAACCGGGGCCTGCCTTCGGACCGCTTCCTGGTGGAACTCTGGGTGAACAGCCCGCGCGTGCTGGAACGCATGAAGCGCACCCCCCGCAAGCCCCTGGACCTGGCCCACTTCTTCGCCGCAGAGACCCGTATCCTCAACCCCACCACGTTGAACGACCAGGGGTTCCCGGTGCCGCCCAGCCACATCGATTACCCCAACCCGGAAAAGGAACCCGTGGTCCTGGTGGAAATCCCGCCTGACTTCTTCCGCCTCCGGGATGCCGACATCGACCTGGCCTGGCGCTGGCGTCGCCACACCCGTGCCCTGTTCCAGGACCTGTTCGAAATGGGCTACATCGTGACCGACTTCATCTACCTCAAGGACCCCATGCCCCGCAGTTTCTACGCCCTGACCTTTGGCGAAAGCACCCTGGGAGGCTGACCCATGCTGCGCATCCAGGACGTCGTGCTCTACCACATCCGCATGCCCCTGCAGCACCCCTTCGTGACCTCCACCGGCGGCCGGCAGGAACGGGACGCCCTCATCGTAGAACTCCGCACCGAGGACGGCCTGGAGGGTTGGGGGGAATGCGTGGCCGGGCTGGAACCCCGCTACTCCGAGGAGACCGTCTACACCGCCTGGGCCGTGATGGAGCGCATCCTCATCCCCCTGCTGTTCGCACAGGACTGGGCGCATCCGTCGGACTTCCCCAAGGCCGCGGCCTGGGTCCGGGGGCACCCCATGGCCAAGGCCGGCATCGAAATGGCCCTGTGGGACCTGTACGGCAAGCAACAAAACCGCAGCCTGATGACCCTGCTGGGCGGCGTGCGGAACCGGGTGCCCGTGGGCGTCTCGATCGGGATTCAGGAAAGCCCCCAGGCCCTGGTGGAACGGGTGGCCCACTTCGTGGCGCAGGGGTACCGGCGCATCAAAATCAAAATCCGTCCGGGCCGGGACGTGGACGACGTGGCCGCGGTGCGCCAGGCGTTCCCGGACATCCCCTTGCAGGTCGATGCCAACGCCGCCTACGACCTGGAAACGGCCCGCAAGCGCCTCAAGGCCCTGGACGAGTTCAACCTGCTCCTCATCGAACAACCCCTGGCCTACGACGACCTCTGGGACCACCGGGCCTTGCAGCAGGAACTGCAAACGCCCCTGTGCCTGGATGAAAGCATCCGCCACCGCCGGGCCGCGCGGCAGGCCTTAGAGATGGGGGCCTGCCGCATCATCAACATCAAACAGGGTCGGGTGGGCGGCCTGACCGAGGCTACGGCCATCCACGACGTGGCCATGGCCCATGGCGCGCCCGTTTGGTGCGGTGGTATGCTGGAAACCGGCATCGGCCGGGCCGCGAACCTGGCTTTGGCTTCTCTGCCCAACTTCACCCTGCCCGGAGATATTTCCGCCACCGAACGCTACTACGCGGAGGACATCACCGAAGAGGTGTTCACCCTGAACCCCGACGGCACCATGAACGTGCCCCGGGGACCGGGCCTGGGGGTTCATGTACGCCGGGACCGGCTGGCCCGCGTCACCCTCCACGCCCGCCGCTGGACCCGAGGGGAGGTTACCCATGGCTGAACTGCCCGCGTACCTGGAAAGTTACGAGGCCTTCATCCAGACCCTGCTGCGGCACATGGCCCCCATTTTGCCCCTGATGCGCGGCCGGGAAACCCGCCTGGTGCTCTTCCTGATTGCCTACCAGCCGCGGGAAGCCCTGTGGGAGGTCACGGCCTGGGAAGCCCCGGAGTTCGACGCCTCCCGCCGGGGCCTGCACCTGGACCTGGCCCCCGATGCCATCGACGAAGAGGGCACCTTCCGCCGGCTGGACCGGGACGAGGTCCTGAGACACCCGCTGCTGGGGGAAATCCCCCACATCGAGCGCTTTCAAAGTTTCTACTGGATGCCCTGTGCGTATGGGCAACAGGTGTTCCGGGCCTTCCTCGCCGCGCACCCCGGCCGGCGGTATTTTTCTTACCCGCGGCGGCATCTTATGGAGATGCTGGTGCGACTTGAGGGCGCTTACCGGGTATGGCGGGCGTGCCAGGAGGAAAACCAAAGCCTCAAACACCGGGTGTTCCAGGTGGAACACGAGGTGCGCCGCCGTCTGGCCCGGGACCTGCACGACGGCCCGGCCCAGACCCTTTCCGCGCTGGCCATGGAAGCCGCCTACCTGCGCCGGCTGGCCCAGGAGGACCCGGAAACCGTGGTGGACGCGCTCCAGGAACTGGAAGACAAGGCGCGGCAGGCCGTGCAGGAAATCCGCCAGTTGCTCTACGTGCTGCGTCCGGTCGCCCTGGAGCAGGGGTCCCTGGCCCAGGCCCTGGCCCAACTCATCGAGCGGGTGCGCCGGGCCTTTTCGGGCCGGGTCACCGTCGAGGGGGATTTCGAAGTCCTGGAACGGCTCCCCGCGGAGCAGGCCCACCACCTTTTCTACCTGACTGCGGAGGCGGTGAACAACGCGCTCAAGCACGCCAATGCCCAGAACATCTGGGTACGGCTCCAGTGCGACGGCGGAACGTGCACCTTAGAGGTGGAAGACGACGGCCTGGGCTTCGACGCCCGCACCCGCCAGCGGGCCATGCAGGAAGGGCATTACGGCCTGCTCAACATGGAGGAACGGGCGCAGATGCTGGGCGGCACCTTACAGGTGGAATCCGAACCCGGCCGGGGGACCCGCATCCGCGTCCACTTCCCCCTCAACCCCCCAACCACTGACCACTGACCACTCAACACTCACCACTGTCCCTAATACCGATACTGTTCCACTTCCTCTTGGGGTGCCCGCTCATACTTTTCAGGCGGCCGCACCCGTCCCAGGTAAAGGTCCAGCATAGCCTGCCAGCGCTCGCGGGTGAACAGCGGTCCCCGCACCACTTTCAGCAGCACCTGGTAATAGGCCCGCACCTGGGGGTCCCGGATGTACGCGGGGTCGCCGGTCTCCAGCGCCTTCAGATACCCGGCCGGGATGTATCGGGCCATGTGCCCCGGCCGCAGGCCAACCCCCTTGCCGATGGCCGGCAGCCGGGCCAGCAGCGGGTCGGCCAGCGCGTACTCATCGATCAAATGCACCGATGGCCCAAAGGCGTACCCGTTTTCCCCCAAAGTAAGGCGCACCAC
>JALXBY010000278.1 GCA_026991215.1 Anaerolineales bacterium | reverse complement strand
GCGGCTTCGGCCACAGCCCGGGAGTCAATCATCACCCCCAGGTCCAGAGGCCGGGTCTGCCAGGTGCGGCCCTGCCAGGTCAGACGCACCCGGCCCTGGGTGGGGTAGGGGAAGGCTTCCCGCAACCGGGCCTCGGCCTGGTCCACGGTCAGCCCGGCCAGGGAAACCGGCCCGACGTAGACGCCGGGGTAGATGCGGTCCCAGTAGGCCAGATTCCAAGCCAACAGGGTGAAAAGGAGCAAAGCGACGCCCCCCATGAACCCGACGAACACCCACAACCCGAGGGAAAACAATCTACGCCGAACCCGCATGGTTCCAGCCCTGGTGATATTGCGTTTCAGAAGCCGTGCGATTTCGGATAGCCTTCAAGATGCGTCTTCGTCGGGGGCTTCGGCGTCCGGGGGTTGCTCTGATTGTACCGGGAGCACGTCGGAGGGGACCAGTCCTTCTTTTCGAGCGCCGGGGACAGGGGTGCCACAATAGGGGCAGACCGTCCAGGCCAGTTCCATCAACCGGCCACAGTGATGGCAGGTCTTCTTGAGGCGGGTAAAGCAGGAAGGGCAGAGGACCCAATCCGGTTGCACCCGTCGGGTACAGCCGGGGCAGCGCTGCACCTCGTCAAGGGTCTCCAGCAGGGCCTCCTCTTCCAGGGCCCTGCGGTAGGCTTCTTCCAGGGTGTACGGGGGCCGGAGCAAGAGATACACGACCACACCGGGGACGTTGAGCACCAACACCGTGGCCGCGGCGAGCAACGCGGCCCAGCGGGCCCGGTGCCGGGCGCGCATATCCCGGTACGCCCACAGCACCAGGGCCATCCACAGCGCGGCCAGGAAAGCCGCGGCCCAGGCGACAAGCGCGTTCCAGAGGTAAGGGAGCCAGAGGGGGTTCATGCCATCCAGGGGGGCTACTCCGGCAGGATGAGTTGGCTCGGCCCCTGGGGTTTGTCCGGGTCTTCGCCCGGTTTGAGGATACGGGGGGCCTGCTGGGACCCCGCTTGTGCGGCTTCGACCGCGGGGGCCTGGGGCATCGGTTCCACCTTCTTGCCCTCGGCTATTTGTTTGGCCATGACTTCCCTGGCCACCAAATCCAGCAGCGGCTGGAACCGCTTCTGATCGGCCTCGGACATGTGGGTGAATTCTTCGGCCAGGCGGTTGAGCAGAACCGGTGTCACGACTTCGGCGTGCTTGCGCAACAAGGCCTTCCAGATGGCCGGGTCGTCGGTGCTCAGCAGCCGCTGGAGCAAACGCACTTCAGGCGGAATTAACTGGGCTTCGATGGCATCAACGACCTTGACAGCCCGTTCGTACTGGGGCGTCTTGGGTTTGTACTTTTGAAGCACCTTGCCCAACAGATTCGTTGTATAGGCGGGGTCCACCGCGAAGAAGGTCAGCAGAGCCTGGACCGCCTGCGCCAGTTCCGCGTCGTTGTCCGCGACCTCGACGGCTTTCTCGAACACTTCCTGGAATCCCTTTTCGAAGCGCTTGCGGCCTTCTTCCAACTTGTCCAGGATACGGACCAGGGTCTCCCGAACCTGGCGGGCCTTCTCCCTCACCTCCACCGAGCCGTGCTCCTCCCGTTCGCGCAGGGCCTGGAACACCGGGTAGGTAAGCAGGTCGGGGAAGAAAAGCTGGGCCAGGTAACGCAGGTGGATTTCGTCGGCCTGGGGCCAGGCCAGGAGCCGGTCCACCAACTGTTCGGGCGTGATGTTCTGGGGCAGGGTCTTGATGAAGGCATAGGTTTCCTCAACGGCCTTTCGGTGTTCCTTGATTTGCTGGCCAAAGGGGGTGTGTTCCATGACCAGGTCCTGGATACGCTCCAGGCGCTTGAGCAGCACCTTATCCCCGCGGGCTTCTGCCGCCTCCATGGTGTAGGCCAGCAGGTCCCAGAATGCCTCGTCCACCAGGTCCTTTTCGTTCTCCAGGATTTGCTTGCGGGCCTCGTCGTCCGCGTCCAGCAGCCGTTGCAACAGGGAAAGCCGTTTTTCCTGGGCCTCGATCATCTCCTTGGTGATGCCATCGGCCTCCAGAATACGCTCCACCAGGCTGCGGAAACTCAGGAAGTACTGGGGCCGCAGCAGGTAGGCCTTGCGGCGTTCGGCCGGCAGGCCCCGCATGACCTGTTGGACCAGGGGACCCACGGCCTTTTCCTGTTCCTCCTGGCTCAGGCCCAGTTCCTGGGGCACGTAGACCAAAAGCAATTCCTTGCTGGAATCGTGATACACCACCGGCACGGGCACCTGGCCCACAAAGCCGCAGACCGGGCACTGCATGATGTTGAACATGCCGCTCAGGATGCGGCCTTTGGCTTCGGGGTCCCGGTCCACGTCGAAAATCTGTTCCACCTCGACGGCCACCGGGGTTTTGCACTTGGGGCATACCACACGCTGCAGAGCCATGTGTCCTCTCCTGGGACGGGGAATAAGAAAACATCCGCCGTGCGGCACCAGGGTGCGGCGGGTTTCTACTTGCGATGTCACGCCCAGCGGCGAAAAGGCGGACTAATGGTATCATTGGTGGCGTGCTTTGCAAAGGCCCTTACCCCAGAAAAGGAGCAGGCCCATGAAACTGCACGAGTACCAGACCAAAGGCATTTTTGCGGACCACGGCATCCCGGTGCCCAAAGGGCACGTGGCCGAAACGCCCGAAGAAGCTGAACGCATTGCCCGTGAACTGGGCAAGCCGGTGGCGGTCAAGGCCCAGGTGCTGGTTGGGGGCCGGGGCAAGGCTGGCGGCATCAAACTGGCCAAAACGCCGGAAGAGGCCCGCCAGGTGGCCCAGGCCATCCTGAGCATGACCATCAAGGGCCTTCCGGTCCGCAAGGTGTTGGTGGAAGAGGCCGCGGACATCGCCCAGGAACTTTACCTGGGCATCACCAACGACCGTAAGGCCAAACGGCCCGTGGTCATGGCCTCTTCCGAAGGCGGGGTGGATATCGAGGAAGTGGCCCGCCGCAGCCCAGAGAAAATCGCCCGCACCCACATCGACCCCCTGTTGGGCCTTCAGGCCTATCAATTGCGCAACCTGGCCCTGGCCATCGGGCTGCCCCGGGAGCACTGGCGGGCCTTCATCGCCTTTGGCCAGGCCCTGGCCAGGGTGTACCAGAAGTACGACGCCACCCTGGTGGAAATCAACCCCCTGGTGGTGACCCAGGACGGCCGCATGATTGCCCTGGACGCCAAGATGGTGGTGGACGACAACGCCCTGTTCCGCCACCCCGACCTGGAACAGATGCGGGACATCGAGGCCGAAGACCCCGTGGAGATGGAGGCCCGCAAGTACGGCCTTTCCTACATCAAGCTGGAGGGCAACATCGGTTGCATGGTCAACGGCGCGGGGCTGGCTATGGCCACCATGGACATCATCAAACTCTTCGGCGGTGAACCGGCCAACTTCCTGGACATCGGCGGCGGCGCGAGCGCGGAAAAGGTGGCCCACGCCATGCGGTTGATTCTCTCGGACCCCAACGTCAAGGCCGTGCTCATCAACATCTTCGGCGGCATCACCCGGGGGGACGAAGTCGCCAAAGGCATCCTCAAGGCCATGGAGATGGTCAAGCCCGAAGTGCCCATGGTGGTGCGGCTGGTGGGCACGCGGGCGGAGGAAGGCCTGAAGTTGCTGGCCGAAGCCCAGATGGAGACGGCTTCCACCCTGACCGAGGCCGCGCAAAAGGCCGTGGCCCTGGCCTCTGGCGGATGACCGCCGGGGTCGCGCGGGGCCGTACGCATCTCCAATGTCCTCCTGAAGAAACAATCACGTCTCCCGGAGGTTCGCCATGGCGATTCTCATGAGCAAAGACACCCGCGTGCTGGTTCAGGGCATCACCGGCCGGGAAGGTCGGTTCCACACCCAGCGCATGTTGGAGTACGGCACGAACATCGTGGCCGGGGTCACGCCGGGCAAAGGCGGGGAATGGGTGGAAGGCGTGCCCGTGTTCGATTCGGTGGAAGAAGCGGTGCGGGCGACCCAGGCCGAGGTCAGCGTGATTTTCGTCCCGGCCCGCTTCGCCGCGGATGCCATCCTGGAGGCCGCGGACGCGGGCATCCGCCTCATCGTGACCATCACCGAAGGCATCCCCATCCAGGATATGATGCGGGTGGTGCGCTACCTGGACGAAAAGGGCGCCCGCCTGGTGGGGCCGAACTGCCCAGGCATCTTGGTGCCCGGCCAGACCAAGGCGGGCATCATCCCCGGCAACATCACCATGCCTGGGCCGGCGGGCATCGTCTCC
>JALXBY010000277.1 GCA_026991215.1 Anaerolineales bacterium | reverse complement strand
TCTGGTGATTTTGAGCCGCAAAGTCCTGCATATGCTGTTCCATCTCTTGCGCCATGGCCGCCTCTTTCAGGATGATCCACCTTCAAAAAAGGCTTTCGCTTATAGTTGACTCCTGCCCCTGGTGGGTGACCCGGAGGCGGTGGTTTTCCAGGTGGGCTTGCGCGCCCTGGAGGGTGAGATGGAGGTACATGGGGAGATGGTCGATGGTCGTTCGTCGTTCGTCGTTCGTCGTTCGTCGGTGGTCGGTGGTCGTTCGTCGATCGTTGGTGGGGTTAAGGCGGCCCCAAGTATACCATTGGTTGGATATTTGCTAAGGATATTGTGCGAGACTGCCCGCAGCTTTTGCCCCCGCTGACCGCCGACTGCGCATCGTACCCTGCGCACTGCGGACTGCGGACCGCGCACTGCCGACCGCGCCCCTTCCCATTTCCTGCAACCTGTTTATACAGGTCATATATCTGGCTTTACAATTGAGACGTGGCATTTGTCAATGCCCCCGTGGGGCATCGCAGGATATCCTACGAAATGGAGGCAAACCATGGAGTTCCAACTCGGCGGCCTGCAAGTCAGTGGGGAAACCCAAGGGGAGCATGTCCGGGTGTTGATTATCGGTTCCGGCCCTGCCGGCATGAGCGCGGCCCTGTACGCGGCCCGGGACCAACTGGAACCCCTGGTCCTTACCGGCATGGAGATGGGCGGCCAGGTTTCCCTGACGGACCGTATCGACAACTACCCCGGGTTCCCCGAAGGCATCAAAGCCCAGGAACTCATCGACCGCTTCAAGGCCCAGGCCGAACGCTTCGGCGCCCGCTTCGTCATGGACGTGGCCACCGAGGTGGACCTTTCCCAGCGGCCTTTCACCGTCAAGACCTACAGCGCCACCTACACCGCGGACGCCCTCATCATCGCCACCGGCGCTTCGGCCCGCAAGCTGGAGGTGCCCGGCGAGGCCGAGCTCACGGGCAAGGGCGTTTCCTACTGCGCCACCTGCGACGGCTGGTTCTTCCAGGATAAGGACGTCATCGTGGTGGGCGGCGGGGATAGCGCGGTGGAAGAGGGGCTTTTCCTGACCCGGTACGCGCGCAAGGTCACGATTGTGCACCGCCGCAACAAGCTCCGGGCCCAGCCCTACCTGCAGAAGCAGGCCTTCGAGCACCCCAAAATCGACTTCATCTGGGATACCGTGGTGACCGAAATCCTGGGCAAGGATGCCGTGGAGGCCGTGCGGCTGCGCAACGTGAAGACCGGCGAGGAGCGGGTGATGCCCATCGACGGGGTGTTCATCTTCATCGGCCACATCCCCAACACCGAACTCTTCAAGGGCCAGCTGGAACTGGATGAGCGCGGGTACATCAAGGTGCATAATTGGGTCAAGACCAGCGTGCCCGGTGTGTTCGCGGCTGGGGAAGTGGCCGACCCCCGGTACCGCCAGGTCGTCACCTCGGCCGGCATGGGCGCGGCTGCGGCCATCGAAGCCCGTCACTTCCTCTCCGAAGAAGGGTAGACTATTCCCAAAGGAGGCGCGCCATGGCTCGTCCGAAAGTCACCATTATCGGTGCCGGTATGACCGGTTCGACCACGGCCCACTGGCTGGCCGCGGCAGAACTGGCCGATATCGTCCTGGTCGATATCGTCGAAGGCATGCCCCAGGGCAAGGGCCTGGACCTGCTGGAGGCCATGCCCATCATCGGCAGCGACGTCAACATCGTGGGCGCCAACGACTACGAACCCACCAAGGACTCGGACATCGTCATCATCACCGCGGGGATGCCCCGCAAGCCCGGCATGTCCCGGGACGAACTTCTGGAGGTCAACGCGAAAATCGTCAAGACCGTGGCCGAACAGGCCATTCAGTACTCGCCCAATGCCATCTTCATCGTGCTCACCAACCCGCTGGACGTGATGACCTACCTGACCTGGAAGGTCACCGGGTTGCCCACCCACCGGGTGGTGGGCCAGGCCGGGATTCTGGACTCCGCGCGCATGCGGGCCTTCGTGGCCATGGAGCTGGGCGTGAGCGTGGAGAACGTGCACTGTTACGTGCTGGGCGGCCACGGCGATAGCATGGTCCCCCTGACCCGGCACTCCAACGTCGCGGGCATCCCCCTGAACCAAATCCTCCCGCCCGACCGGCTGGCGGCCATCGTGGAGCGCACCCGCAAGGGCGGCGGGGAAATCGTCTCCCTGCTCAAGAAGGGGAGCGCCTTCTACGCACCCTCCGCGGCCCTGGCCCAGATGGTGGAGGCCATCCTCAAGGACAAGCACCTCATCGTGCCGGCTTCGGCCTACGTCAACGGCGAGTATGGCCTCAAGGGCTTCTTCTTCGGCGTGCCCACCCAGCTAGGCCGCAAGGGTGTGGAGAAAATCATCGAGTACGACCTCAATGAAGAGGAAATGGCCGCGCTCAAGAAGTCCGCAGAGCACGTGCAGGCCAACATCGCCAAGCTGGAGGAAATCCTGGCCAAACTGGGTTGAACGGATAGGGCCGGTCCCACGCGGGCACCGGCCCTTTTTGGCTTGTCCGCAGTGCGCAGTGCGCGGTGCGCCGTCCGCAATTACCGGCTGTCGGCCATCAACCAACAACCATCGACCATCGACCAACGACTAACGACCATCGACCATCGACCAACGACCATCGACCATCGACCATCATCCATCGACCATCGGGAGGTGCCCCATGTTGCTCCAAGAACGTCTTACCCAGAAGATCCCCGCGTGGCGGGAGAAGGTACAGTTCCTGCGCAAGGAAAAGGCCGAAGTGGTCATCGACCACGTGCATGTGCGCCAGGTCTTCGGCGGCATGCGGGGCCTCAAGGTCCTGGTGAGTGACATTTCCTTCGTGGACCCCTACAAGGGCATCCACTTCCGCGGGTACACCATCCCCGAGATTCTGGAACTCCTGCCCAAGCCCGGGGCGGGGAAGATGCCCTACGTGGGCGGCCTGTACTGGCTGCTCATGACCGGGGACCTGCCCACCGAAGAAGAGGCCCTGAGCGTGGAAGAGGAATGGCGAAAGCGCATGACCCTGCCCGAATGGGTCAAACAGGTCATCACCGCGATGCCCAAGGATACCCACCCCATGACCCTGTTCTCCATGGCCATCCTGGCCATGCAGAAGGAAAGCGCGTTCACCCGGCAGTACCACGCGGGCCTGACCAAGACCGAGTTCTGGGGTCCGACCCTGGAGGACGCGCTGACCCTGACGGCCCGCATCCCCGTGGTGGCCGCGTTCATCTACCGCTACCTCTACGGTGATGGGACCTACATCCCGCCCGACCCCAACCTGGACTGGGGCGCGAACTTCGCGCACATGATGGGCATTGACGACGAACGCTACCAGGACCTCTCCCGGCTGTACTTCATCCTGCACTCGGACCACGAACTGGGCAACGCGAGCGCGCACACCGCGCACCTGGTGGCCTCCACCCTTTCCGACCTGTACTACGCGTTCTCCGCGGCCATGAACGCGCTGGCCGGTCCGCTGCACGGCCTGGCCAACCAGGAGGCCCTCAAGTGGCTGGACGCCGCGTACAAGCGCTACGGCGGCGTGCCCACGCCCGAACAGATGGAGGAATACGCCTGGGACACCCTCAACGCGGGCCGGGTGATTCCGGGCTTTGGCCACGCGGTGCTGCGGGCCACGGACCCCCGCTTCAAAGCCTTCTACGACTTTGGCGAAAAGCACCTGCCCGAGGACGACTACTTCAAGATGGTGCAGGTGGCCTACGAGGTCATCCCCAGGGTGCTGCAGGAACACGGCAAGGCCAAGAACCCGTGGCCCAATGTGGATGCGGTCAGCGGCTCGCTGCAGCGGCACTTTGGGGTGGAGCCCACCTTCTACACGGTGCTCTTTGGCATTGGCCGCTCCCTGGGCATCACCGCCCACGGGGTCTGGGCCCGGGCCATGATGCTGCCCATCGAACGGCCCAAGTCCCTGACGGTGCAACGCATCGAGGAAGCCATCCAGGAAGCCGAGGCCGCCGTGGCCTGAAGCCCGTGGCCAGACCTACGAAAAGGGCCCCGCACGCGACGCGGGGCCTTTTTCGGTTTGCTGTCGGCAGTCGGCGGTTGGCCTGTGTGTCGTCCGGAAAAAGGTTGACACCTTTGGCCTCCTACCGCCATACAAAATATCACAAAGGAGGTCAAAGATGCCCGAGAAACAACAGCGACGCGTCTACAGCGAAGCCTTCAAGCGACAGGTCGTCCAGGAGTACGAACAAGGAGCCAGCGTCACTTCCC
>JALXBY010000276.1:2950-4270 GCA_026991215.1 Anaerolineales bacterium | reverse complement strand
GTGCTACCAAGCCCCCTCCAGCCGTCGGCGCAACAGGCATTCGGCGATGGCCCAGTCCAGGGGTTCGTCGATGTCCACCGCCTCTTCTGGGGGAATCTCAAAAAGATAGGGCCGCTGGCCGATGCGGTTCTTCCGCTCCAGGAAGACGTCCCGGCGGAAGACGTAAAGGCAGGAGTTCTCTTCGTAGACCGGGGGCAGGTCCTGGGTGCGGAGCAGGCGTGCAGGGTCGTGATTGATGGGCCGGCCTTCCGCGTCCCACAGCCGGGTCTGCATCCGGGTGACCGAAAACAGGCTGTCGTACGTCGGGTAGACCTCCTGGAAGCGCTGCAGGGCCTGCCGCACGGTCGCGGACCGCAGCAGGGGGTTGGTGCTGTGGGTCTGCAGGTACACTTCGGCCTCCACCTGGGCCACGTCGTGGGCGATGACGTCGTTCATGGAAACGTGCCCATCCCGCAAATGGGCCGGACGCTCCAGCAGGCGCACCTGGGGGAAGTCGCGGGTCACCCCTTCCCAGATGACCGGGCTGTCGGTATCCACCACCACCAGGTCGATTTCCGGCACCTGCAGCAGGGTCTCCAGGATGTAAGCGTACAGGGGCCGGCCCAGAAGGGGCCGGTAGTTCTTGCCGGGGATGCGCTCGGAACGGTGCCGCATAGGGACCAGGGCCACAACCCGGTAGGCCATGGTGGGCACTCCTTAGAGGGTTTTGAGAAGCACCTTCTCCGGACTTTGGCTGTTTGTGGTGGAAAAGCCTTGGGTAAGAGAGGGCAACGCCCTTCCTGAAGTTTGGCCTTTTGAAGCAAAAAAGGGAGTCCCTCCGATAAAAGCCAACCAAACCCTCTTCCAGGAGGGACTCCCAGGCAGAGTATACCCCAAGACGAAGCCTGATACAGGCATTGCAAGGGTTTACCCCGGCGGTGGTTCCCTGAACGCCTTTGCGGGTATAATCCGCCGGGGCATGGGCGTTGATGCTTCCACAGGTTCGGGAAGTCACCACCGGCCAACCCGCCGCGCACCCGCCCAACCCCGCGCGCTGCTTCAGGAGGCCCAACATGCACCGTGTTGCCCGCATGCCCGTCAGGGTGGCCCTGGGGCTGGCCTTCCTCTTTGCCGCGCAAATGGCATGCCTCAAAGGTGTGGTGGCCACGCCGGTGGTCATCGTGCAGGCCCCGACCCAGGCCGCAGGCCCGGACCAGGCCGCGCCCGCCAGGGAAGGCGGGGCCGCCCTCGTCGATGGCGAACTCCGCCTGCCGCCCGTGGACCCGGCCGCGTATTCCGGGAGCATCCTCACCGCCCGGGCTCCCACCGTGTACCCCCCCA
>JALXBY010000276.1:1725-2940 GCA_026991215.1 Anaerolineales bacterium | reverse complement strand
CTCACCGAACGCATGGCCGAACGCTTCCAGCAGGAGGGCTTCCAGGGCCAGATTACCGTGGATTCCATCGGCAGCGGCGCGGGCTTCGAACGCTTCTGCGTGGCCGGGGAAACGGATATCTCCAACGCCTCCCGCCCCATCAAGCCCTCCGAAGTGGAAAGTTGCCGTAAAATCGGCCGGGAGCCGGTGGAGTTCCGGGTGGGCACCGACGCCCTGGTCGTGGTGGTCTCCAAAACCAACGATTTCGTAGACAACCTGACCCTGGAGGAACTGGCCCGGGTCTTCTCCACGGCCCGAACCTGGAAGGACGTGCGCCCTGAATGGCCCGACAAGCCCATCCTGCGCTTCAGCCCCGGCACCGATAGCGGCACCTTCGACTTCTTCGTGGAACACGTCTTCAACAAGGACGAGACCCCCCTGCTCAACGCGGCCAACCTGAACTTCTCCGAGGACGACAACGTGCTGGTGCAGGGCGTTTCGGGTTCCCCATACGGCATCGGCTACTTCGGCTTTGCCTACTACCTGCACAACCAGGACAAACTCCGGGCCGTGCCCATCGATGGCGTGGCCCCCACCGCGGAGACCGCGGAAAAGGGGACCTACCCCCTCTCCCGGCCGCTGCTCATCTATTCCGCCCCCAGCATCATGCGGGCCAAATCCCAGGTGGCCGCGTTCATCAACTTCTATCTGACCCGCGTGAACGAGGAAATCCAGGACGTGGGCTACTTCCCGGCCAGCCGGGAGGCCCTGAACCAGGCCAAAGCCAACTGGCTCAAAGCCATGGGCATGGAGATGCCCACGCCGTAGCGCCCAACCGGGGGAAGCCTTCGCCCTTCCCCCGGTTTTTTCGTCCTTGCAGTACACTTGCAACAGCCCCGCGGGAGGACGCTGGCATGGCCCATCCTGACCTGCGCAAACGGCCCCGCCGCAAGGAGGCCCTCATCCAGGCCCTGCTTTTCGCCAGCGGTTTGCTCTCCATCCTGGTGACCCTGGGCATCGTGTACGAACTGGTCAAAGGCGCGATGGGCTTCTTCACCCGGCCCCTGTGGGAGAACACCAACAAGCCCCTGGCCGCCGCGGTGACGCCTGCGGATAACGTGCTCCCGGTGCGGCCTGAGGGCGCGGCCATCCCGCCGGGGAGCATCATCGTCGCCGGCGAGAACTTCGGCTGCGGTTCGTCGCGCGAGCATGCCGCCTCCTGCCTGAAGGGCTGGG
>JALXBY010000276.1:0-1715 GCA_026991215.1 Anaerolineales bacterium | reverse complement strand
GCATCATCCGGGTGGACGACGAAATCATGCGGGTGGTCGCGGTACAACCCCAGGCCCTGCAGGTGGAACGGGGGTTACGGGGGACCCAGCCCGCGGCCCATCGCGCGGGGGTGGACATCCTCCTGGAAGACCGGGTCTCCCTGCTGGAGTTCCTTACCGGCACCCGCTGGGTGCCCCAGGCTGGCGAGTTTGGCATCCTCCCCCTGGTCAACGCGACCTTCATGGTGAGCGCCATCGCCATGCTGGTGGCCCTGCCCCTGGGCCTGAGCATCGCCATCTACCTGAGCGAATACGCCTCGCCCCGGTTGAACAACCTGCTCAAGCCCCTTTTGGAAATCCTGGCCGGTGTGCCCACCGTGGTGTACGGCTACTTCGCGCTGACCTTCGTCACCCCCCTGCTACGTCGGCTCCTGGGGCCGGACGTGGTGGACATCTACAACATGGCCTCCGCGGGCATCGTGGTGGGCATTCTGGTCACGCCCCTGGTGGCCTCCATGAGCGAGGATGCGCTGCGCGCGGTGCCCAGGGAACTGCGGGAAGCGGCCTACGCCCTGGGCGCGACCAAACTGGAAACCGCGCTGCAGGTGGTGGTGCCCGCGGCCTTCTCCGGCCTGGCCGCGGCCTTCATCGTGGCCATCTCCCGGGCCATTGGGGAAACCATGATCGTGGCCCTGGCCGCAGGGGCCGGTCCCAACTTCACCTTCAACCCCTTCAAAGCCGCGGAGACCATGACCGGCTACATCGTCCGCATCAGCGGCGGCGACCTGAGTTACGACTCCATCGACTACAACAGCATCTTCGCCATCGGCCTGGTGCTCTTCCTCATCACCCTGGCCCTGAACACCCTGAGCCAGCGCATCGTGGCCCGGTTTCGGGAGGAATACCGATGAGCCGTGTGGAGTTCGCGCCCAACCTCCCGGCCCGGCACCGCAAGGCCCGACTGGGAATGGTGCTCTTTCAGGCCGCCACCCTGGTAGGCATCGTGGTGCTCATGGCCCTGCTCTACAACATCCTCAACAACACCTTCGGCCTTGCGGCCATCGAGTACCAGGTCTACCCGCCCACCTTAGGCCTGGATTTGGACACCCTCCCCGAAACGCCCCGCGAGCGGCTGGTGGAAGTGCTGCGGACGTACCTCCCGCCGGCCGCGCGCCAGCGGCTGGAACGGGAGAAGCCCCTGGAGGCGCGGGACAGCCAGGAACTGGCCGACCTGGTGCTGGAGCGGGTGCTGCGCCCCCGGGTGGTAGCCACCTGGCCGTTGGTGCCTTCCCTGTTGCACACCCAGGAAATCGTGGCCCAGGCCCAGGCCCGCTATCCCCAGGCCGAAATCCGCTGGATGCGGTGGTTCAACCCCCGGTTCCTCACCCGGCCCCAATCCAGCGACCCCCTTCGGGCCGGGGTGCGCACGGCCATCTTGGGGTCCCTGTGGCTGGTGGCCATCACCGCGGCCACCGCGCTGCCCCTGGGGGTGGCCGCGGCCATCTACCTGGAGGAGTACGCGCGCAAGGACCGGTGGTACAACCGGCTCATCCAGGTGAACATCAACAACCTGGCGGGCGTGCCCTCCATCATCTACGGCATTCTGGGGCTGGCCATCTTCGTGCGCGCGCTGGAACCCATCACCAGCGGTGCGGCCTTTGGCGCGGCGCCCCAGGGCGTGACCGCGAACGGCCGCACCGTGCTTTCCGGCGGGCTGACCCTGGGCCTTTTGGTGC
>JALXBY010000275.1 GCA_026991215.1 Anaerolineales bacterium | reverse complement strand
TGCTGGTGTTGGCCATCCACCGCAACGGGGAATACATCATCCCGCGCGGGGATACGCGCGTGCGCGTGGGCGACGTGCTGACCGTCCTGGGCACCCTGGAGGAACTGGACCGGGTCATGGCCACCCTGGGCACCCCCAACTAACCCCCAACACCCACCAACCACCGACCACCGACGATCGACCATCGACCACCGACGAACGACGAACGACGAACGACGAACGACCAACGACCAACGACCCTTTAACGCAAACAGCCGGGGACGCGCCCCGGCTGCTTGCCTTCTGGTGGAGGGGAAGGGCTGGCCAGGTTACATCCAGAGGCCCCACTGTTTGAGCACTTCGCCGTCTTCGACCATGCTCAAATCCCACATCTCCCGGCCGATTTCCAGGGTGGTGGGCTGGCCGCTCACCTGTTCCACCTTCTGGCGGGCCATTTCCAGCAGCGCGGGACCGTACGGACAGAAGGGCGTGGTCAGAATCATGACCATGTGCAGGCCCTCGTCGGTCTTGCGCAGGTCCCGCACCAGGCCCAGGGTGACCACGTCGATGCCGATTTCCGGGTCAACCACGGTGCGGAGGCTCTTGCGGATTTTCTCGGCCAGTTCGGGGTCTGTATCCTCTAAGGCCCAATGCGCGCGGTTGGAACCGATTTCCTTGCGCTCCGGGCCGCCCTGGGCCGCCGGCCCGCCGGTGGAGGGTTGGGGTTGGGTCTGGCGTTCTTCCTCGTTCATGATACCGACTCCATTTCTAAGGTTCGTGGGATGACGTAGATGCACTCCTTATCGCCGGTGAGCATGCACTGGATGCGCTGGGCATCCACTTCCAGCATCTCGCCGATGAGGGCGGCATCCAAGGTGCAGACTTCAGGGTGCTGCTGGCCCAACTCCAGGTAGGGGCATACGGTTTCCCGGACCACGTACTTGTCGCCCTCCTTCTCCCAGGTGACCAGGAAACCTTCCCGGCGCAGAATCTGGGTCAGCAGGTCCAGCCGCTCTTCCATGGTCATCATCTCGATGCCTTCGATTTCCGCGGCCATGTCCTGGGCCATCTTCATGAAGGCCTGGGTGACCAGTTCCGAGGGCAGGGTGCTCTTGAGGTACTTCAAGAGTTTGGAGGCCAGGCGCACGTACCGGGCCGGGAACTGTTCCAGACCCTTTTCGGTCAGGTAATACACCCGCCGCGGGCGGCCCACGCCGTGGCGTTCCTCCTCATGGGCCACCAGCCCTTCGGCCTCCAGCTTGAGCATGTGGTGCCGTACGGAAACGGGGTTGATGTCCAGCTCTTCGGCCAGTTCCTTGATGGTGCTTCGTCCCCGCTCAAACAGAATGTGCAAAATCTGGTCTCGTGTACGCATCGTTCTCCCTCGTCCAAAAGAATCGCACACTTATGGCACGACGTGCGCAGCCAGTATACCAGAGGCGGGGGATAAGGTCAATATCTTAGATTTCTTTCTTCCTAATGTTGACGCCTGTCATGCGGCTCTGTATAATCAGCGTGCCTATTCCCCCGAAAAGGAGACCGCCGATGAGCGAGGTGTTGGAAATCCGCAACCTGCATGCACGCACCGAAGAGCGGGAGATTCTCAAGGGCGTGAACCTGACCATTCGCAAGGGCGAAGTGCACGCGCTGATGGGTCCCAACGGCGCGGGCAAATCGACCCTGGCTTACGTGCTCATGGGCCACCCGGCCTATGAGGTCACCGAAGGCGAGGTGCTCCTGAACGGCACCAACATCCTGGAACTGGACCCGGAGGAACGGGCCCACCTGGGGCTGTTCCTGGCCTTCCAGTATCCAGTGGCCGTGCCGGGGGTCACCATCGCCAACTTCCTGCGGGCCGCGCTGAACGCGAAGCGCAAGGCGCGCGGGGAGGACGAGATTTCCGTCTTCGAGTTCCGCAAGCTGCTCATGGAAAAGCTGCGGATGCTCAAGATGGACCCCAGCTTCGCCGGCCGTTACGTCAACGACGGGTTCAGCGGCGGTGAGAAGAAACGGGCCGAAATCCTGCAGATGGCCGTGCTGGACCCCGAATTCGCCATCCTGGACGAGACCGACTCGGGGCTGGACATCGACGCGTTGCGCATCGTGGCCCAGGGCATCAACGCCCTGCGGGGCCCGGAACGGGGCTTCCTCATCATCACCCACTACAAGCGCATCCTGGACCACGTCCGCCCCGATTTCGTCCACGTGCTGGTGGATGGCCGCGTGGTGCGGTCCGGCGGGCCGGAGTTGGCCGACGAGCTGGAGGCCAAGGGTTACGAAGAAATCCTGCGGGAACTGGGCCTGGCCACGCCGGCCGCGGTGTAGGGTTCCGTACGTTTTTCGAAGGAGGTGAACGATGGCCACGCCCGCGGTTGATCTGCTGAAGGAACTGGAAGAATACAAGTACGGATGGCGCATCCCTGACGTCTACGTCTTCAAGGCCCCCAAGGGCCTGAATGAAGACGTGGTACGTCAGATTTCCCACATGAAGGAAGAGCCGGAGTGGATGCTGGAGTACCGGCTCAAGGCCCTCAAGCACTTCCTGGAGCGGCCCATGCCCAACTGGGGGCCGGACCTCTCCGAACTGGACTTCGACAGCATCACCTACTACATCAAGCCGGCCGAACGGGAGGCCCGCTCCTGGGACGAGGTGCCCGAGGAAATCAAGCGGACCTTCGAACGGCTGGGCATCCCCGAGGCGGAACAGAAGTTCCTGGCCGGGGTGGGCGCCCAGTTCGAGTCCGAGATGGTGTACCACCGGGTCAAGGAAGAGCTGGAGCGGCTGGGGGTCATCTTCGTGAGCATCGAAGAAGGGTTGAAGCAGTACCCCGAGCTGTTCCGGCAGTACTTCGGCAAGGTAGTGCCGTACACGGACAACAAGTTCGCGGCCCTGAACGCGGCGGTCTGGTCCGGCGGTTCTTTCATCTACATTCCCCCTGGCGTGAAAATCGAGCAGCCCTTGCAGGCCTACTTCCGGCTCAACGCGCCGGATATCGGCCAGTTCGAGCGCACCCTCATCATCGTGGACGAGGGCGCGCAGGCCCATTACGTGGAAGGCTGTACTGCGCCCATCTACAGCACCTACTCCCTGCACACCGGCGTCATCGAAATCGTGGTCAAGCGGGGCGCGCGCTTCCGCTACACCACCATCCAGAACTGGTCCACCAACGTGTTCAACCTGGTGACCCAGCGCGCCCTGGTGTACGGCGATGCCCACATGGAGTGGGTGGATGCGAACATCGGCTCCAAGGTCACCATGAAGTACCCCAGCTGCATCCTGCTGGAGCCGGGCGCGCATGGCGAAATCCTCTCCATGGCCTTTGCCCGGGATGGTCAGGTCATCGACAACGGCGGCAAGGCCATTCACCTCGCGCCCAACACCACCAGCAAGATCGTGTCCAAGTCCGTGAGCAAGGGCACGGGCCGGGCCTCCTACCGGGGCCTGATTCGGGTGGCCCGGGGCGCGAAGGGCGCCAAGTCCCACGTGGTCTGTGACGCGCTGCTCATCGACGAGACCAGCCGTTCCGACACGTACCCCTACATCGAAATCGAAGAGGACGACGTGACCATCGGCCACGAGGCTTCCGTCTCCCGGGTGAGCGAGGAACAGGTCTTCTACCTGCGGAGCCGGGGCCTCTCCGAGGAGGAGGCCGTGACCATGGTCGTGGCCGGGTTCATCGAGCCACTGGTGCGGGAACTGCCCATGGAATATGCCGTGGAGCTCAACCGCCTGGTGCAGTTGGAGATGGAGGGTTCCGTCGGGTAAGCGGAAACGCGCGGCCTGCCGGGACAGGCGCTGTCCCGGTGGGCCTTTTCTTTTCACCCATCCCCCTGCAATGGAGAACGACCCATGACGCAAACCACGACCGTACGCACGACCCGTACCCGGCGTCGTGAACTGGTGCTGCCGTTCCGTAAGGAACATGTCCGCCTGCCGGCCCATCCGGAACTGCGCCGGTTGCGGGAACGGGCCTGGGAGATTTACGAGGTCATCCCCATGCCCACCCGCAAGGACGAACCCTGGCGGCGCACGGAAATCCGCCACATGCCGGCCGAAACCTTCCGTCTACCGGAGGAAGCGGGCCTGGAAGCCCCGCCGGTGCCGGAAATCCTGAAGGCCTCGCCCCTGGGCGAGGTCGCGGCCGGGCAACTGGTGCTCAGCATGGAGCAGCCCGTGCTGCACCGGCTGGACGAGGACCTGGCCCGGCAGGGCGTCATCTTCGTGGACCTGCACACCGCAGAGCAGGAACACCCCGACCTGCTGGCCCGGTTGATGGGCCAGGTGGTCAAGCCCATGGAAGGGAAGTTCGCGGCC
>JALXBY010000274.1 GCA_026991215.1 Anaerolineales bacterium | reverse complement strand
GTGCAGGCGCTCCACCAGGGTGTACAGGGTAATCCCCACGCTCACGGAGAGGTTGTAACTTTCCGTGAACCCGTACATGGGCAGGCGGAGCACGCCGTCGGCCTGCTCCAGGGCCGTTTCGCTCAGCCCCTCCAGTTCGCTGCCGAACCACAGGGCCAGGGGCCGGTCCAGGGGCACGTCTTCCGGCCGGTGCCAGGTGGCCTTGTGGGGAGACGTGGCCACGATGCGGTACCCCAGCCGCCGCAGGTAAGCCATGCAGCGCGGGGTGTTCTGCCCATCCTCTTCCCGAAACCGATAGAGGAACACCCACTTGCTGGCCCCCAGCACCACCTTGGGGTTTACCCGGTATGGGTTCCAGTTCTCCACCACGTAGATGTCCTGCACCCCCAGGATTTCGGCCGTGCGCAGGGTCGCGCTGGCATTTTGGGGATGGTAGATGTCTTCCAGTACCAGGGTGAGGTACCGGGTCCGCCAGGGCAGGACGGCCTCGATTTTCCGCTTCTTGTTTTCCGTGATGAACTGGGCCAGGTACGCGGTCAGGGCCGCCCGGACTTCGGGCGGCATCCGATGCAGGGGCAGGCCCCGGACCTCCAGCGTCGGGTAGGTGGCGGGTTTCATGCTTCCCCTGTGGCTTTGGGCGGGGCCGGGGTCTCTTGCGGTTGGGGAACGGTTGTGGCCACAGGCCCCTGCCGTCGCGGGAAGGTCCCCCGGAACACGCCAATCACCTGGGCCAGGATGCTGACCGCGATTTCTTCCGGCGTCTCGGCCCCGATTTCCAGGCCCACCGGGGAGACGACGGTATCTACCAGGGCCGACGGCAGGTCTTTCTCCTCGATGAGCCGCCGGCGGGTGGTGGCCCAGCGCCGTTTGGAGCCAATCACCCCCACATAGGGCACCGGAGAGCGGAGGATTTCGGGAAGAAGGACCAGGTCGTAATCCGTGCCCGCGGTGACCAGGACCACGTAGGCCCGTTCATGCAGGGGCAGGTGCCGGGCCAGCGCTTCCCAGGGTTGCACGATGTACGCGTCCGCGCCGGGGACTTTTTGAGGATTGCACCAGGCCTCGCGCGCGTCGGCCAGCACCACCTGCCAGCCCAACCAGCGGCCCAGGTCCACCACCGCGCGGCCCACATGCCCGGCCCCGATGACGACCAGGGTTGGCGGCGGCAGGTTGGGTTCCACGTAGATGTGCACTTCACCGCCGCACACGCCGGGGTCCCCCCGGTTGGGGTCAATCATGTTGTAGGTGAGGTAACGGGGACGTCCGTCCTGCAGGGCCTCCTGCGCGGCCTGCAGCACCCGGGCTTCCATCTGGCCCCCGCCCACCGTACCCACGAAGGAGCCGTCGGGGTAGACCAGCATCTTGCTACCGGGCCGGCGGGGGACCGACCCCCGGGTGAACACCACGGTACATAAGGCCACGGGCCGGCCCTGGGCGATGTCCTCAGCCAAGCGGCGGTACAGGTCCTGTTCCTGCATGGCGGGCTAATCCCTGCGGCGGACGAGGAAGGCAAAGTACAGCACCTGGAGCACCGCGGTAATCAGGGCCGCGACGTAGGTCAGCGCGGCCGCGGTGAGCACCTGCCGCACGCCCCGGGCTTCATCCTGGGCCACCACGATGCCGCTGCGCTGCAACACCTGCATGGCCCGGGATGACGCGTTGAACTCCACCGGCAAGGTGATGAACGCGAACACCGCGCCCAGGGAAAAGAGCAGCACGCCCAGCCAGGCCACCGAGGTCACGCGCAAAATCAGACCCAGGATGATGAACCACCAGCCCAACTGGGAGCCGAAGTTGACCGCGGGCACCATCAGGGTACGCAGGTGCAGGGGCAGATACCCGCTTTGGTGCTGCAGCGCGTGGCCGAACTCATGGGCCGCGACCGCGGCCGCGGCCACGGAACGGCCATGGTACACCCCAGGGGAAAGCCGGAGCGTCCGGGAAAGGGGGTCGTAATGGTCGGTCAGGCGGCCCTGCACCATTTCCACCCGAACCCGAAGGCCCGTGATGCGCATCAGATGTTCCACCACTTCGGCGCCACTCAGCCCCTGACGCAACGGCACCCGCGACCAGCGCCGGTACGTGCTGCTCACGTACCACTGGGCCAGCAGCATCAACAGGATGGCCGGCAGCATGAAGATGAAGTAATACGGGTCGAAGAACCACATGGGGACATCCTCCGGAGAAGTGGTGAGTGGTGAGTGGTGAGTGGTCAGTGGTCAGTGGTCGGTGGGGGTTGGGGAGATGCCGACTTCTTCGGGTTCCCGCAGGATATATCCTACGCCTCGGACGGTGTGAATCAAGCGGGGTTCGCCCTGGGCTTCCAGTTTACGGCGCAGGTACCGGATGTACACGTCCAGCACGTTGGAGGTCTGGCCGTAGCCGTAGCCCCACACCTCTTGATAGAGGAAGTCCCGGGTGAGCACCTGGCGGGGGTGTTCCATGAAGACCTGGAGCAGCCGGGCCTCCCGTTGGGTCAAAGGGATGATGCGTTGCCCGCGGCGGGCTTCCCGGGCCATGGGGTCGAAGGTCAGGTCCAGAAAACGGTACACGCCCGGCTGGGCCTCGTACGCGCGGCGCAGCAAGGCCTGAATCCGAGCATGGAGTTCCTGCAGGTCGAAGGGTTTGACCAGGTAATCGTCCGCGCCCAAATTCAACCCCCGGACCCGATCCGCGACTTCCTTGCGGCCGGTCAGAATCAGGATGGGCAGTTTGGGGTCGTACTTGCGTATGCGGCGGCAGATTTCGAAACCGTCCATATCGGGCAACATCAAGTCCAGGATGACCAGATTGGGGGACCATTGCACCAGTTCCCGCAGGCCTTGCTTGCCCGTTCCCGCGGTCACCACCCGGTAGCCGGCGGCTTCCAGGGCTTCCTTGAGAAAGGCCGACAGTTCGGCATCGTCCTCAATCAACAGGAGCAGATAGCGCATGATTCAACCTCCCGCCGCGAGGGTAACTTGCCGTTGGATGCAGGGGCCATCCCGCCGCGGTGTGTTGGGGGCCGCGGGTCGCTCGACGCCCTCAGGTCCTCTGGGGGTAAGGCTCATCTTCTTCGAGCGCATATAGAACCGCTTGGAGACGAACAGCGTCCATAGGATTAGGACGTGCCTTCGGGCTTGGGGTTGCGCTGGCTCGCTGGTTCGGGCTGGCGAAGCCACCACCAAAGCAAGACCAACAAGGGAAGCCAGGCGCTCACACCGGCTTCGGGGCCAAAGGCGCCTCCGGTCCACCAATCAGGTCCGGAGATACGGGCCACCCAGAGGCCCTGCAACCCCAGGCCGGAAACCGGCAGGCCCAACAGGGGCCCCTGGGCCGTGTTCCATCCCCAGTGGAACGCGATGGGCCAGGCCAGGCCCTGGGACTTCCACCGGCCCACCGCGAACACCAGGCCGGCCAGGAAGATGCCAAAGCCGGCCCGCCAGGTCCATCCGGGGTTGAAGATGTGCAGGGCGCTGAAGGCCAGGGAGGTCCCGATGGCAGCCCCCAAGGGGGAAAGGCGGTGCGCCAGCAGCGAATACCAGAAGCCGCGGAAGAGCACCTCTTCGGCAACGGCCACGGCCACGAACAGCCCGACCATAAACAGGGGTTGGCTCCACCGGCCGGGGAGCCGTTCCCAGTGTACCCCCGTGGTCACCAAAAGCAAGATGAGAATCCCCAACCAGGCCCCAAAGGCCTGGGCTGCGCCCAAAATCATCCACCGGGGCTGCCAGCCATTCCAGCCCAGGTCGCGCCAGGTCCAGCGCAGCACCCAGCGCCGGGCCACTTCGATGGAGCCGAAGATGGCCGCCAGTTCCACGCCAATGCCCAGGAGGGAAAGCCAGGTCTGGGAAAGCCCCTGGAGCCAGGCACCGCCCAGGGACACACTCGGCACCATGAACAGGGCAAAGCACAAGGGAAGCAGCAGCAGTTGCAACCCCCCGGCCGCCACGAGCCGCCAGACGGATGTCCGGGGCGCGGTCGCGGGCATCATGCCTCCTCCGCCAGGATATGCGCAAGTTTACCATGGATTTTCCGGCAGCCCTCCGCCTGCGCCTGCTGCCCGCTGACGGTCCAGGTATACTATCCCCAAACACCTTCCAGGAGGCCCACGAATGGACGCCCAACACACCCCCGTCATCCTCAGCGCGGTGCGGACGCCCATGGGGCGGTTCCGCGGGGTCCTGAGCCCGCTCACCGCGCCGCAACTGGCCGCGGTCGTGGTGCGGGAAGCGGTGCGCCGGGCCGGGATTCCCAACCCGGCCGAAATCGAAGAGGTGGTCATGGGGAACGTGGTTTCGGCCGGGTTGGGAATCCCGG
>JALXBY010000273.1 GCA_026991215.1 Anaerolineales bacterium | reverse complement strand
CCGGGGCGTGTTATGGGAGGAAGGGTAACTGGGTACCCTGCTTCATTCCCCCGGCGCGGGGCGGTAGTGGCCTTCCACCCAGGTCTCACCCTGGGGACCGACCTCCTTCTTCCACACCGGGACGATTTCCTTGAGCCGGTCGATGCCGTAGCGCGCGGCTTCGAACACGCCGCTATCGCGGTGGCCGCCCGAACACGCGATGAGCACCGTGGGCGTGCCGGGGTACAGCCGACCGATGCGCTGCACCATCACGATGCCTTCCACGGCCGGCCAGCGCTGGCGAATCTCCTCGGCAATCTGCCGCATCTTGGCTTCGGCCATGGGGATGTAGGCCTCGTACTCCAGGTACGCGGTCTGGGGGAATTCGCCCTGAGGCGTTTCCCCCCGTACGATGCCGGTGAACAGGCACACCGCGCCGGTCCGGGGCGTGACGATTTGCGCGATGAGTTCGTCCAGGTCCAGGGCCTCCTGGGTGATGTGGATGACCGTGGGGCCCTGCGCCCCGCCGCTCACCGGGGGGAAGAAGGCGACTTCGTCGCCCTCCTGCAGGGGCGTTTCGGGCGCGGCGTAGTTCTGGTTCACGGCCACCAGGGCATTGGACCATCCCGAGCCCACCTCGGGAAAACGTTCTTCCAGGACCCGGAGCACTTCTTGCACGGTCGCACCGGGCGGCAGGTCCAGGGGGAGTTCCCGCAGCCCGGTCTTCTCCCGATACGTGGCAAAGAACAGGACTTTGACCTGGGGCATGGCTGCCTCCTGGAGGTGAGTGGTGAGTGGTCAGTGGTCAGTGGTCGGTGGTCGGTGGGGAGAAGCGGCGTTGGAGTTCCCGGGCAATCAAGCGGTCCACCTTGCCCATGGGGTAGTCCTGCAGGGCCGCGAGGGGTGCCCAGGTCAGGGTCTGGCCTTCCCGGGCCTGGGGCGCGCCTTGGGCCTGCACCAGGAACGCGTGCAGGGTGATGCGGAAGTGGGTGTAAGCGTGGCGGTAGACGCCCAGGGCTTCGCCCACCTGCACCGCCAGGCCCAACTCCTCGGCCCATTCCCGGCGCAAGGCGTCTTCCAGGGATTCCCCAGGTTCCACCTTGCCTCCGGGGAATTCCCACAACCCGGCCAGCAGGCCGCCCGGCGGCCGGCGGGCCAGGAGCACGTGCCCATCCCGAAGCCAGACCCCGGCCACCACGGTGTGATGGGGGATGGCTTTCTTGGGGCGCTTCCGGGGCCAGGCCTGAGGATTGCCCGAAGCATAGGCCCGACACCAGGGCCGCACCGGGCATTGGGCGCAGCGGGGGTTGCGGGGCAGGCACACCCGCGCACCCAGTTCCATCAGGGCCTGGTTGTAGGTCCCCGGGTCTTCTGGCGGCAGATGGGCCTGGGCGAGTTCCCACAGTTTCCGCTCCCCCGGCCCGGTGTCAACGGGTTCCTCCAGGGCAAACATCCGGGCCAGGACGCGGTGCACGTTGCCATCCAGCACGGCCACGGGCTGGCCGAACGCGATGGAGGCGATGGCCCGCGCGGTGTAGGGACCGATGCCGGGCAGGGTCTGCAATGCCTCTGCGGTTTCCGGCAACCGGCCCTGAAAGCGGGTCATCACCTGGCGGGCGGCTTCCAGCAGGTAGAGGGCACGACGGTAGTACCCCAGACCTTCCCAAAGGCGGAGCACCTCTTCCGGCGTGGCCTGGGCCAGGTGCGCCACCGTTGGGAAGCGGGCCATCCAGCGCTGGAAGTAGGGGAGCACGGTCTCGGTGCGGGTCTGCTGCAACATGACTTCGGCCACCCAGACCGCGTAAGGGTCCGGGGGCTGCCTGCGCCAGGGCAGGTCTCGAGCATGTTCGCGGTACCAGGCCAGCAGCGCCGGCACCCAGGGGGCACCGTCCGGCATGGGCTATCGGAAGAACTGGAAGGTGGATTTGTAGGGGACGACCCGGTAGCGGTAGTTGTAGATGTACTGTTTCAGCCGGTGCTCCAAATCCTTCCATTCCCGGGAGTTGAGCACCCGCCGCAGGGCATCCAGAGAGGGCGCCCGCACCGAGGCCAGGATTTGGGGGTAATCTCCGTAACTGGTGTACCAGGCGTCTTCGGGTTCCAGGCCCAGTTGCTGCAGGGCCGGGATGAATTCCTGGATGAGGAACTCGAAATATTCCTGTTCCCGCCCGGAGCGGATGTCCCAGGTCATGATGAGTTTCACAGGCCCAGTGGAAGGCACGGCTCGGCTCCTTGCGAGGGAATCTGGGGAAACGAAAAGCGCCCTTTCAACGAAAAGCCTTTGGCGGTACGCGTACGGGTTCAGTCTACGCACGGTGCAACCTGTGTTGGCGCGCTCATCGGGGATGGGTTGGCGCCTCCTACATCTTAGGTTCCAAAACCACGATGCGTGTGCCTTCGGGAAGTTGGGCGGCCGAGGAAACCCGAAGTTGGCTTTGGGTTTCCGGATGGGTCTCCCCCAGGGCCTTGAGGAAGGCCGAAAGGGGACGCAGGTCAAGCGGGGTGTGCGGGGTCTTGTAGGCCATGGGGATGGCGATATGAGGTTCCAGCATGGCCACCAGGTCCGCGGCCTGGGCTGGGGTCAACCCATCGTGGGGCGGCCCGCCTACGGGGACCAGGGCCACGTGCACCGGGCCCAAAACCTCCAGGGTCTCTTCCGAAGGCAGATGCCGCAGGCCCCCCAGGTGGGCCACGGTCAACTGTTCGTAGTCGAAGACGTACACCATCTCCCGTTCCGAACTGGAGGACTTGCGCACGTCCATACCCCAGATGAACACACCGCCGATTTCGTACTCACCCGGTGCCCGCAACACCCGACGTACCCCCCGCAGACCCTTCACATGCCCCTGGGCCGGGGTCTCCCGGCTGATGGTCACCACGTCAGCCCGGGTTTGCAAGGGTTTGTACCCGACGGTCTGGGCGTCGAATGGGTCGGTGACCACCGTGGCCTTCCCACGCTGGCTTAAACGAAAACAATAATGGCCGTACCACACGATGTCCATGGCCACCTCCGTCGGGGATGCTGCGCGCGACGTAAATGGCGTCCCAATCGAACCGGGGAAGACCCCAGAGAATGTGCATGGTTTCCAAAAGCGTTGCGTCTGCCACGAACGATTCGCGCGTTGGGTGCCTCAACAGTTTTCAGGCGTAGTGCAATTATATCACGGAGCAGAACAGGATGACCGGGTTCATTCCAGGCGGAAGGGGCACAGGCGCCGATACCCACAGGCCCGGCAGCGGGCCGGTGAAGCGTGGGAACGACCCGGCTCCCGACCCTGGCTCCGCAGGTCCCGAATTTCCGCAATCAGGTCCATGAGGCGGGCTTCCATGGCCGGTGTAATCTCGACCCGGAAGGTACGGTCCGCATAGCGGATGTAGCCATAGGGCACCCGTTTGTTCAACTGCCGCTGCAGCAGCAAGGCATAGGCCACCAGTTGGTAGACGTGGCTTTCGTAGGGCTGCGCGGGGGCCGGGGTGGATTTGACTTCCACCGGCACCCAGACCTCCTCTGAAAGGCGCACCACATAGTCGGGCCTGCCGCTCAGACCCAGTTCGGGGTCCATCAACGGCCGCGTCCAGCGTCGCCAGGCGGTGTCGGAATACATCACCTCGCCTTCGGGCAGGCCCAGGTGATGCAGACGCCGCCGGCCCCACCACCAGGCCAGCCCCGCGGCCAACGCCAGCACCAGGAGGAAGGACAGGAGGAGCCAGACCATGATGCTTCCCCAGGTATGATACCTGGAAGCGGTGGGCAGTCGGCAGTCAGCCGTCGGCGGTCGGCAGAGGTTCGACCTGGGTTGGTTCTGGTGGTCGGATTCATAAATTTCCAACCACCGACCAACGACGAACGACCACCGACCATCGACGCCTTCACGGATGCACATACACGATGGTGCCTACCGAGGCCCACTCGAACAGCCAGCGGGCCTCTTCGACCCGCATGTTCACGCACCCGTGGCTCATGGGCGTGCCGAAGTTGTTGTGCCAGTACGTGCCGTGAATGGCATAGCCTTTGTAGAAGTACATGGTGTAGGGCACGTCGGGCAGGTAATACCCTGGCCCGGTCATCAAGGTGGAGACCAGCTTGGTTCGGATGCGGAACACCCCGGTGACCGTGACGAAGGGCCAGCGCCCGGTAGAGACGACGAACTCCCGCACCAGGCGGGTGCCCTCGTAGGCGTAAAGTTTTTGCTCGCTCAGGTCCACTTCGATCCAGCGGGTGTCGGGGGCCAGGTCCACGCCGGGGGGCAGTTGAGGCCGTACGCGTTCGCTGAACGCCGCCGGCGGGATCGCCTGCTCCATCCACACGACGGCGGCCACGGCCCGGCTGTAACAGCC
>JALXBY010000272.1 GCA_026991215.1 Anaerolineales bacterium | reverse complement strand
GTCCACGGTGTAGGGTTCGATGGCCTGGAGCACGTCCGCGATGATGTCCGCGAGTTCGCGGGTCTCCTCTTCCCGGAAGCCCCGCTGGGTAATCCAGGGCGTGCCCATGCGGATGCCCGTGGGGTTCCTGGCGCTCTTGTCGCCGGGGATGGTGTTGCGGTTCACCACGATGCCGGCCACGTCCAGGATGCGGGCCGCGAGGTCGCCGTTGAGCCGGGTGCCGTCCTTCCCCACCACGGATTTGCAATCCAGGTTCATTAGGTGGGTATCCGTGCCGCCATAGGGGATGCGGAAACCCCGCTCCCGAAGCCGCTCGGTGAGGACCTTGCAGTTCTTCACAATCTGGGCCTGGAGTTCCTTGAATTGGGGCGTCTTGGCCATCTTGAAGGCCACGGCCATGGCCGCGATGTTGTTCAGGTGCGGCCCGCCCTGTTCTCCGGGGAACACCGCGCGGTCGATCTTGCGCGCGATGGCCGGGTCCGTGGTGAGGATGACCGCGCCCCGGGGTCCCATGAGGGTCTTGTGGGTGGTGAAGGTGACCACGTGGGCCCACTCGATGGGGTTGGGGTACACGCCCGCGACCACCAGGCCCGCGACGTGGGCGATGTCGGCCAGGAGGTATGCGCCCACCTCGTCCGCGATGCGGCGCAGCCACTGCCAGTTGACGCTCCACGGGTACGAAGAGAAGCCCGCGATGATGAGCCGGGGTTTGTGCTCCCTGGCCAGGGCTTCGATCTGGTAGTAGTCAATCTTCTCGGTCTTGGGGTCCACGGTGTAGTGGACCACGTTGTACCACTTACCGGAGCGACTGGCTTTGGAGCCGTGGGTCAGGTGGCCGCCGTGGATGAGGTCCAGGCTGAGGATGGTGTCGCCGATGTTGAGCAGCGCGTGGAACACCGCGGCGTTGGCCGGCGAGCCGGAAAGGGGCTGCACGTTGACGAAGATGTCCTCGGGGTCCAGGTTGGAGGTGGCGAAGAGTTCCGCGCAGCGCCGGCGGGCCAGGGCTTCAATCATGTCCGCGTATTCCACGCCCTTGTAGTAGCGGGGGTCGGAAAAACGCCGGTACTCGGCCAGGAAGGTGGCCGCGTCCAGGATTTCCTCCTCGGTCCAGAGCCGGGTGTGCTCCGGCGGGTAGCCCTCGGCGTACAGGTTGTTGAACTTGGTCGCCAGGGCCTCCAGCACGGCCTGGGGAGCGTAACTCTCGCTGGGGATGAGGATGAGTTTCCGGTACTGGCGTTCGGCCTCCACGTCGGCCAGTTCGGCCACCGCGGGGTCCAGGTCATGCAACGAGCCGCGCACCAGGTAGTCTTTCATGGTCATTGCCTCCTTGGGGAAAGAAATGTGCACATGCCCCGGCTGCACACCTGGCACCGGTTCAAGTACAGGCGCGCAACCGGAAGCGCAAAGCCCCCACTTGTTGGGTGGGGCGCGCTTTTGGCGTCAGCAGCACGATGCCCACCCGCTGCACCAGGCCGCGTGGCCATCGGCACCGGCCGGGGATGGCCTCCGGCACCCGGCGGCGCAACGCCACCGCCAGGGCGGAAAGCAGAGGGTGCCAGCGGTGGGGCGGGTCGGGCAGCACCATGAGCACGATGTAACGGGCCCACCGGGCCTGACCGCCATGATGGGCCCAGTGGTACAGCCAGGTATCCCGAAACTTGTACACCAAATCGTTGTGAAAGGCGTGGGAACGCAACTGGGCCACGAAACGCCGCAAGTCGAAGCGGGAAGCGCAGGGCAGCGCGGCGCCCTTGACCTCCACGGCAATCCACCCACCCTGCGGGCTTTGCAGGATGAAGTCCACGGCTTTGAAGGCGTGGGAAGCGCAGTGGTTGGCACCGTCGAAGCGCTGCAACTGCCATCCCTCAGGGGCCAGGATTTCCACCGCGTCTTCGTACAACGCGGGCATGGTCATTCCCCGGCCAGGAAGTGCAGTTCCCGGTCGTACAGGTCCGAGAAGGTCTCCAGAATCGCGTTGGGGTGTACGTCGGTCAGGGTTTCGGCCCCGTTGACCAGCACCTGGGTGGGCTGTTCGGGGTCGTGGTAGAAGGCGAAGAAGCGCACGGGCACCCGGCCCTCCTCCTGGCGGGCCAGGTCCACCTCTTTCAACAGCGCGAAATCGTGGGTGGCCAGGAAGACCTGGGTGCCGCCTTCCGCCAGCGCGAAGAGGAAGCGCACCACGGTCCGGTACAGCCGCGGGTTGAGGTTGGCTTCGGGTTCGTCCCAAAACAGCACGTACCCCGCGGGCGTTTGGGGGCCTTTTGCCCCCTCGGCCAGGAGGGTGCCGTTTTGCACCAGCACCCAGAGCAGCGCGATTTTGCGCAGGCCTTCCGCGACCAGGGCGAACTCCAGCGCGCCCAGGCCCTTCTGGACGAGATAGAACATCTCGCCCCGGGTCTCCACCCGGCCTTCCAGGGCAGGCTCCAGAATCTCCAGCAGGCGACGGCGGGTCTTGGTGGCCGGGCCGCGCAGCAAGGGCCGGTAGGCCCGGAAGAGCAGATCGTCGTAGATTTCCTCAAAGTAGATGTACCGGGAGCCGTAAAGGGAGCGAAACCCCGGCGCGTGGGCCAGGATTTCCTTGGGCGGGATGTAGGTGGCCTCCAGGGGCGCCTGCGCCCAGGCCCGATGCCCTTCGCTTTTCACACCGGTGGGCTTTTGGGTGCGGTTGGAAAAGTGAACCCGCAGCGGGGCCGCGGCGTCGGTGCGTCGAACCTCGATTTCACAGCGCATCGCCCTGGGTGCCCGCTGCACCAGACGCCCCGGCCGACCCTCGGCGGGGAGGAAGACCCGCACCATCTTTTCCCCAAAGGGCACCTGCCGGGCGGTGGCATCGCACGCGGTGTACAGGACCTTGAGCACATGGGTCTTGCCCGTGCCGTTTTCCCCGATGAACACGTTGATGCCCGCTGCAAAGTCCAGGTCCAGCTCCTGGAACGCGGTGAAGCGGCGCAGATGCAGGGAAGCGAGCATGGCTCAAGGCCCTCCACGGCTCGGCCAAAACCCACCAACCAACCCCCAACGACCAACGACGATCGACGATCGACCAACGACGATCGACCAACGACCAACGACCAACGACGATTGTACCACCGCCCATGGCGAGGCCCGTTCACGGCTGCCTTTCGACCACCGACGGCCCGGGGCCAGGGGCCGAGGCCTTCCCCCCATCCAGCGGGAGGAGCACAGGCGCGCCCGGCTGCCACGGCCCCTGCACGGTAAAGCGGTAGCGCTGGGGCCGCGCCGCGGCCTGCAGCAGGCGCTCCACGGCCGCGGCGATGTGGGGAATCCATTCGGGCTGGGCCACGAAGTCCATGTGGTCCGCGGGGAGCACCAGCACAGGCGCGGCGGTGAACCCCTGCATCCAGGCCTCGTAGCGCTGGTTCAGGGCCGCGAGGTAGGACCGGGAAATCCGGTGTTCGTACGCCCGTCCGCGGCGGGCAATGCGCCGTTGCAGCGTTTCCACCGAAGCCTGCAGGTAAACCACCAGGTCGGGCGGGGGCAACAGGTCCCGGAACATCTCGTACAGGGCGCGATAGGTGCGGTAGTCCCGCTCGCTCAGATGACCCTGCCGGTAGAGGGTGTAGGCGAAGATTTCCGCATCCTCGTACAGGCTGCGGTCCTGCACCACGATGCCGGGCAGCTGCGCGGCCTGCTGGTGTAACCTGGCCCGATGCACCAAAAAGAACACCTGGGAATGAAAGGCCCAACGGGACATCTCCCGATAGAAGTCGTCCAGGTACGGGTTGGCCTCGGCCGGTTCGTAGACCGGGGTCCAGCCCCGCATCCGGGCCAGGGCCGCCACCAGGGTGGATTTCCCCGCGCCGATGTTCCCGGCGACCAGCACATGGGCATGGTGGTCCATGGGGGCCTCCAATGGGGAATCAGCGGATAAGCGAATTTGCGAATCAGCGGATTTGCGAATGGGCGAATGGGCGGATTTGTGGAAGCGCGGGCGCGCGGGCCGCTGCGTGCACGAAGGGCGATTATAGCACGGGGGCGGAATTCGAGTATCTTTATGGTACCCACATGTTTTCAGAGGTGTTCTGCCATGGCGAAACTGGCCGAACGATGGCGCGTGCGCCCCTGGTGGCTCTGGGTGCTGCTGGGGGTACTGTTCAGCCCGTGCATCCTGGGCCTGGGCGGGTACGTGTGGCTGAGCCGGCCCCTGCCCCTGATGCTGCCCCAGGCAACCCCCGCTGCGGTGCACTGGGCCGCGGGGCTGCCGGACGAAACCGCGCTGGCCTGGCTCTTCGCGGAGACGCGCGAGGGTCCGCCCATCGTCGAGGTCTGGCTGCCCGGCGCCGGACCCGAGCTGGACCTCCCG
>JALXBY010000271.1 GCA_026991215.1 Anaerolineales bacterium | reverse complement strand
GAGGGTCCCCCCTTTCCACAGGCACAGTTCCGCCTCACCCTGGGCCACACGTTGGGCCGGGAGAAACAGGGCCAACACCAACGCGAGCAAGCCCCACAGCCGTGCGCGCACGTCGCCGCCCCCGCAAGGCACCTTCACCCGGCATCGAGCCACGCGGCCGCGGCCTCGTCCAGGAACCAGACCAGGCCGGTGGCCGGCCGGACCCCCTGAATGGGCAGGGCTTCGGGCTCGTACGGCCCCAGGAGCGCGCGGGCCAGGGCCTCGGCCTTTCCTTCCCCCTGCACCAGCACCCGCACCCGCGCGGCCGCGTTCAGCACCGGGTACGTCAGGGTCACCCGCCATTCGGGGGTGTTTTGGGGAAACACGGCCGCGGCCCGCCGCGTCCTTTCCTTCAACACCGGCGTATGGGGGAAGAGGGATGCCGTATGCCCATCGGCCCCCATGCCCAACAGCACCCAATCCAGGGGCCGGGGCAGGGATGCAAGGGCCTGGTCGTAGGCCTCGGCCGCGGCCTCCGGCCCAAGTTCCGTGGGCACCCGGTGGATGTTTTCCTCCGGAATCGGGACATGGGCCAGGAGGGTCTCCCACACCATCCGGTAGTTGCTGCGGGGATGTGTGGCCGGCACACCCCGCTCGTCGGTCCAAAACACGTGGATGCGATGCCAGGGCAACCCGCGACCGGTTTGGGCCAGCAGGCGGTAGGCTTCCCTGGGCGTGTTCCCTCCGGCCAGGGCGATGTAGGCAGCCTCGTGCCTGCGCAGGACGTCCGCCAGGCTTTCGCGGAAGTCCGCTACCACGGCCTGGGCCAGGGTTGCCCCATCGGGGCAGCGGTAGAGGACGTGCCGCGTGGGGCCTGGCCCCGCAAGTTCACGCCATTTCGGGCATGCATCCATAGTTCCACTTCCTCCCATCCTGGTGCAGGAGCAGGTTGGCTTCGGGCGGTCCCCAGGTGCCCGGTCGGTAGATGGCCAGGGGCGGCCGGTTGGCCTTCTCCCACATGACCAGGACGGGGTCGATGAGAGCCCAGGCCTTTTCGATTTCGTCGGACCGGGCGAACAGGCTGGCATCCCCCTGCAGCGCGTCCATGAGCAGCCGCTCGTAGGCTTCGGGCAGGGAGCGCGCGCCCAGGTCCTCGGCATAACTGAACTTCATGTCCACCGACCGGGTGACCATCTCCGTCCCCGGCACCTTGACTTCGAAGCGCAGGTGGATGCCCTCATCGGGCTGGAGGCACAGGTAAAGCAGGTTGGGGGGAATCTCCGCGCCTTCGGGGTAGGAGAACAGCCAGTGAGGGACCCGCTTGAACTCGATGGCGATGTAACTCACCCGGCGGGCCATACGCTTGCCCGAACGCAGGTAAAAGGGAACGCCCTGCCAGCGCCAGTTCTCGATTTCGATTTTGAGTGCGGCAAAGGTGGCCGTGGTCGATTGGGGATGCACCCCCGGCTCCTGCCGGTAGCCCAGGTACTGGCCCCGCACCGTCTCGGTGATGGGTGCGATGGCCTGCAGCACCTTGACCTTTTCATCCCGCAGGGCTTTGGCGTTGAACGCGGCCGGCGGCTCCATGGCGATGAGGGTCAGCAGTTGGAACAGGTGATTCTGGAACATATCCCGCAGGACGCCCACTTCGTCGTAGTAGCCGCCCCGGTGCCCGACGCTCTCGGATTCGGCCACGGTAATCTGGACGTTGTCCACGTAGTGCCGGTTCCAGAGGGGTTCGAAAATCGCGTTGGCAAAGCGAAAGGCCAGGATGTTCTGCACCGTCTCCTTGCCCAGGTAGTGGTCGATGCGGTAGATGTTCTCTTCCGGGAAGACCTGCTGCACCACCTGGTTGAGTTCCCGCGCGCTGGTCAGGTCATGGCCAAAGGGCTTCTCGATGATGATGCGCCGCCAGCCCCGCTCGCTGCGGTTGAGGCCGGCCTCGCCCAACATGCGGACCACGGTGGCATACAGGGAAGGTGGCAGGGCCAGATGGAAGAGCGCGTTGCCCCGCAGCCGCTGCCCCAGACGGCGGTAGGTTTCGGGGTCGTCGTAGCGGCCGGTCAGGTAGAACAGGCGCTGGGAAAAGCGGGGCCAGTTGGGGCACTGGTCGGGCTTGTAGCGGCTGAAGCGGGCCAGGGCTTCCAGCGCGGTCTTTCGGAAGGCCTCGTCGTCCATGGGCGTGCGGGCCACGCCGATGACTTCCAGGTTCTCCGGCAACTGGCCCTCACAGGAAAGGCTGAACAGGGCGGGGATGAGTTTGCGCCGGGTCAAATCCCCCGATGCGCCAAAGATGACCAGGGTCGTGGGCAGGGGTTCCTTTGCCATGCTGCACCTCCTGTTGGCTCAACCGGGCCGCACCGTGGATGCACGGGCATCCTCCACCAGACGCACCCGGTCCCCTGGCTGGAATTCGGGGAGCCGGGCCAACGCCAGTTCCAAAAGCCGGGTGGCCGGGGCTTTGGGCACCGCGATGGTGCGCCAGGGGTAGGCCGGTCGCACGTCCACCACGGTGTCCTGGGCATCCAGCCAGACCAGGGCCAGGGGGAAGCGCATGAAGAACATGTGCACGGCCGCGCCCCAGCGGGTAGGCCGGGGCCAGAGGAAGAGCAGGCCCTGCTCCACGGGCAGGGTCGGCCGCGCCATCAGGCCCCGCAAGCGGCAGAAGAAAGTCTGGCAGGCCTGCACCCGCAAGGGCCGGGCCAGGGGCCGGGTCAGGTTTTCCACACGGAACCAGGGGTTTTGGGCCACGGTGGACTCCTGGGGGCGTCGTTCGTCGATGGTCGGTGGTCGTTGGTCGGTGGTCGATGGTCGTTCGTCGGTCGTCGATGGTCGGTGGTCGGTGGTCGTCGGGTTACAGGTTTACGGGCGGCAGGGGCATTCGTGCGGCCAGCCGGCGGACCGGCGGATGGTCGCCGCCCGGCTCATGGGAAAGGTAGAGCAACATCACGCTGATGTCGTCCGCGGGGCAGTGGGCCTCGGCTTCCAGGGCCTGGTCCAGCAGCGCATCCACCACGGCCTGGGGCTGGCCGGGGAACCGCTGCAGGGCCTGGGTGAAGGTCTGGGGAAGGTTCAGGTCCCGGCCCCGCCGCTGCCCCGCGTAGGCCAGGCCGTCGGTATAGGCCAGGATGTAGGTCTCGGGCCGGAAGGGGAACTCCCGCACCACGGGTCGGGTGTAGCGTTGCAGGCCCAGGGGCTGGGCCGGCTCGTCCAGGGCCTCCAGATGGCCCTCCCGCCAGACCCATACGGGGAGGGGCGTGTTGCGCACCACGACCAGGGTCTGGGAGGCCATGTCCGCGGAAAGGATGTGCAGGGAAGCCTGCACCCGACCCTGCCGGGCCATGTAGAGGGTATCGGCCGCAGCACGGGCGGCCGCGCCGTCCCGCACGCCTTCGGCCAAGAGGCCAATCACCCGCCGCACCACCAGGTTGGCCACGGCCTTGGCCGAAGGCCCGGAGCGCTGCCCATCGGCCATGACCGCGGAGAGGCCACCATCGGGCCGTTCGATGATTTCCACCGTATCGCCGCTTTGGGCCACGCCGAACTTGGGCACTTTGGCCACTGCAAGGTGCACGACCCATCGCGAGGGGTAGCGCGCGGTCATGCCGTCCTGCTCCCCTGGAGAAGCGTATTGGCCCCTTGTGGGGTTTCCACGGTCTTCCAGCCGCTGACCACCAAGCCCTGCGCGCCGCCGGGCAGGGGGTACAGGTGCACCGTATAGGTTACGCCCAGGTCTCTCCACAGGCGGAAGCGGCCTTCCAATTGGTCCATCGTATCCTGGGCGTCCAGGCCCAACAGCCGTTCCAGGCGGTTCAACCAGGGGAAAGAAGCCGCCATGAGCACGTCCACCCGCCCCTGGGGGCGCAACACCCGTGCGATTTCCCACAAGGTGTCGGGTTCGACGATGTACGCGGTGGGGAAGGACGCCACCACCCGGTCGAAGAAGGCATCGGGGAAGGGCAGGTCCTGGGCCCGGGCGCGCACCAGACGTATGGGCAAATTCCTGGCCTTCAGACGACGCCGGGCCAGCCGCAACATGTTGGGGCTGGCATCGACGCCCACGGCCCAGAAGCCCTTTTCCAGACTCTCCTGAAGCAGGTGGCCGGGGCCGCACCCCAGTTCCAACACCCGCGCGTGGGGCTGGGCCTCGGGCCAGAGGGCCATGGAGCGCACCCAATCCGTCCACCGGCCGAGGGAAACGGCAGCCGCGACCAGGTCGTAGAAGACCGCGCCCTGGGTATAGAGCCAGTCCAGGAAGCGGAACACCCAGCGTTGAAGCCGCTGTTTGGGGGTCATCGGGCTGCGTCCAGGCAGATGGGGATGCGTCCGGGCCAGGTCCGGAAGTCGAAGCCTTGGCCCCCGGTGGTTCGGATTTCGCCATCCGCGTGCATGGGGGAAGGGGGAGCGAGCCGGACCCGCAACCAGGGGCTGTGCACCTCGTGCACCGCGGGGTGCTGTACGTGGGCGCCTTCCGGCCGCATGGCCTGCAAAAGCAGCCGCACCACCCGGAGGCGGGAAGGCACGTAGCCAAACATGAAGGTCAGACGACCGTCGAAACCGTCCGCGTGGGGTGTGGGGTAGAACGCGCCGCCGGTTCGGGGGAAGTTGCCCACGGAAACCAGGGTCACCGGCCCCCGGTACGCGCCGCCTTCCCAGTGCATCTCGGCCTGCCAGTGCTGGGGCCGGGCCAGCACCCAGAACGCGGCCAGCACGTACCGCAACACGCCGTGCACCCGACGGATGCGCTTTTCCAGCAGGGTCACCCGCGGCTCCATGCCCAGGGCCGCGTTGTTCACAAAGGCCCACTCGTTGACCTGAAGCACGTCCATGGGCCGCATCCGGGGCCGGGCCAGGACCTGGACGGCCTGGATGGGGTCCTGGGGCAGGCCCAGGTTGGCCGCGAGGTCGTTGGCCGAACCCAGGGGCAGGATGCCCAGGGCCGGCCAGCGCTCGGCTTCGTAGCCCAGAGCCCGGGCGATGCCGTTGACCACCTCGCCCACGGTGCCGTCGCCGCCGGCGGCCACAAGGCAGGTCGCGCCCTGTTCCACTGCGGCCTGGGCCAGGCGTATGGGGTCTCCGGGCTTTTGGGAAAGGGAAAGGCGAAAGGGCAGGTCCGCTTGCTTCAAGGCCTGTTCGATGCGCTCGCGCCAGCGGGCCGCGCGTCCCCGGTTGGAAGCCGGGTTGAAAATCACCCAGAGCACCTTGGGACCTCCCGAAACCGGGGCCATTATACCCGGCAACGAAAAAGGCGGGGCCCATGGCTGCCCCGCCTTTGGGTTCAGGTGGAACGATAGGCCGGTCCCAACCGGTTTATTCCTGCACCACCTGGCCGACGAAAATCTCCAGGCCTTTTTCGGGGCTGTCGGCCGGCCGGCCCAGGGGCATGTCCTTGCGCACGACCAGGCGGTCGTAGAGGTGGGATGCCTCCCAGTCCCCGCCGCCGACGGTTTCCTCTTTGGCCGTGATGTTCTCGTACGAATCCAGGCTCAACTGACCCAATGCGCTCTCCGGGTCTCCGGAATGGCAACTGGTGCAGGACGGCGAGTTTTCGTACCAGATGCCCGGCGAGGAGAACACGTACATCACGTCGTCGAAGGTGAGCTGGCAGGTGTTGCCGTCCAGGTCGGTCATGGTGAAGGGGTCGCCATCAGGTCCGGGCAGCCCGGCATCGAACCAGGCGACGAGGACGTCCACGGGCGTGGTGCGGCAGGGGGTCGTGGCCGGGCCGGCCTGTTCGGCTTGTTGCTCCAAGGCCTCCTCCACCGGGGGCATGGTGGCCTTGGGCAGCGTGGGGATGGGTGTATGTTCCGCACGGGAGAAATCCGGCGTACCCTGCAACCCACATCCGGCCAACCCCAATGCCATGAGGCCCAAACCCAAAACGATGAAAAGCACCGACTTACGCATAGGGAACACTCCTCCTCTTCATGGGGTTACTGACCACTCTCCGACTCCGCAAGTTTGCCCTGGAGCAGGCGCAGGTAATTCACGATGTCCCACCGCTCGCGCGGGGTCAGGTCCCGGAAACTGGGCATGTTGGCCGTGCCGTTGGTGATGGTGGCAAAGAGGGCGGCGTCGGGCTTGTCGGCCACATCCTGCGCGGTGAGGTCTTTGGGCGGAGAGGCTTTCATGTAAGCCCGCATCACGCCATCCCCCTTCCCCTGGGGGCCATGGCAGACCGCGCAGTAAATCTGGTACAGTTGCTTGCCCCGGGCCAGGGAGACCTCATCGGCCGGCACCGGGTTGGGCCAATCCACGCCGGGCACGAAGGCCGGCCCCTCCACCGGCACCGAACCCTGGGGCAGGGGCAACGGGTCTTCCATGGGTCGGTAGGAAGGCTGGATTTCCATGAAACTAATCCAGTCCACCTTGATGATTTCGTAGGTGAACAGCAGCCCCACAATCAGGGGGGTTACCAGGGCGCCCACGACGACAAGGATGCGCAGTCCTTTCATAGGAACGTTCCCTCCGCTGGCGCGATTTCCGAAGGGCCGGTCGCGGCCAGGGCCTGCTTCACCCGTTCGGCCAGATGCGCAGGCACCTGGAAGAACACGGCAATGGCCCCATCGCTGACTTCAGGGTGATACACCCGCTTGCCGAACACGGGGGGCAGCAGGGACTCGACGAACACGCCCAGGAAGGTCGCAATCAACATCCCCAACATGGTGAGTTCGAAGAGCACGATGAAACTGGGGGGAACCGCCAAAAGCGGCTTACCCCCTACCCGGATGGGGTACAACAAAGGCGTGCCGTAATACAACCCCAGCGCGGCCAGGAAACCAACGAACGCGCCCACCATGGCGTACTTGGGGACCCCACTGGGCCGCTCCGGACGGCCCAGGAACTCGGCCCGGTAGGGCACCCCGGACTGCACCTGGATGAAACGGTCTTCGATGCCGATTTCCCGGAGGACGTCGATGGCCCTGGCAGCATCGTCGGGTTCGTGGTACAGGGCCACGAAGGTCTTGGGGGCGTAACGACCCTGGTATCCGCCGTACATCGTGCGCCTCCTACTCCAGTTCGGCCACGGTCTTGACCACGCCTTTGCCGATGCGCTTCAGACCGTGGGCATGGTGGCCTTCCTCCACTTCCCACACCGGGATGAGCGGAATCAGGCGGGAGGCCAGACCATAGAGGAAGAAGAACAGGGTAAAGGTGCCCAGCGCGATGGAGATTTCCACCAGGCTTGGCTTGTACCAGCCCCAGTCAAAGGGGATGCGGTTGCGGCTCAGGGCACCGACCACAATCACATACCGCTCCGCGTACATGCCAATATTCACGATGATGCCCATCAGGGCCATGACCCAGGGCTTGCGCCGCCAGTTCTTGTTCCACAGAACCAACCACGGAATCAAAATGTTGCAGATGACCATGGTCCACCACACCGGGGCCATATCCCCCGTGGTGTAATAGCGCAGAATTTCCTGCACCGTATGCTCACCGCCGTACCATTCCAGCAGGAACTCGTTGAAGAAGAAGTACGCCCAGCCCATGGAGATAATCAGCAGGAGTTTGCCCAGGGCGTCGAAGTGTTCGGGCCGGATGAAGTAGCGCATGTTCTTCACGGAAATGCGAATCATGTACAGAATGAAGCCCACGGCCGAAATGCCGGAGAGAATGGCGCCCACGATGAAGTACGGCCCGAAGATGGTGGAATGCCAGCCCAGTTTCATGGCCACCGCGAAGTCCCAGGAAACGATGGTGTGCACCGAGAACATCACGGGGATGATGGCCCAGGCGAAAATCTGGATGGCCTTTTGCAGGTGCCGCCATTCCTCTTCCGTACCCCGCCAGCCAAAGGAAAGGATGGTGTACAGCACCTTGCGCCAGCCTTTGCTCTTATCCCGGGCCATGGCCAGGTCGGGAATCAGGGGCAGGAAGAGGTACATGGTGCTGCCCAAGAGGTAGGTGTTGATGGCCAGGAAGTCCCACACCAGGGGGGAACGGAAGTTGGGCCACAACCAGCGCTGGTTGGGGTAGGGAATCATCCAGTAGAAGCGCCAGGTGCGGCCCAGGTGAATCAAGGGGTACAGGCCCGCGCCAGCCAGGGCAAAGGTGGTCATGAGTTCGGCCGCGCGGGTGAAGGGCCGGCGGAATTCGGCCTTGAAGACCCGGAGAATGGCCGAGACGAAGGTCCCCGCGTGGCTGATGCCAATCCAGAACACGAAACTCACGATGAAAAGACCCCAGTAGATGGGCCGACGAATCCCGGCCAGGCCCAGACCCTTGCTCATCAGGTAGCCCCAGGCCCCGAACAGCGTGACCGCGGTCACCAGACCCAGGATGGTCATCACGATGATGTACTCGCGGTTCACGTCCTCCATGGCCTCCAGGACCATGCGGTTCATTTCCTCGCGGGGCCGGGGGTCCAGGAGCAGGTGCTCCTCCCGCAGTTCTTCCACTCGTTCGTGCAGTTCCGCAGGCAACGTGGTCTCCTGCATGGCGACCTCCTGGGGCAGTAGTCAGTAAGCAGTGGGCAGTCTGCAGTCTGCTGTCTGCCAACGGCTATCTGCTAACGGCTAACCGCTATCTGCTATCTGCTATCTGCTATCTGCCTGCTATCTGCTAACGGCTTCCCTCAAAACTCATGCTTCTGGCTGCTCAAGTAAATGACCTTGGGTTCGGTCCCCAGTTCCTCCAGGAAGCGGAACCCGCGCTGGCTTTCGGCCAGTTCCCGGACCTTGCTGTTGGGGTCCTGCCAGTTGCCAAAGACGATGGCCTCGGTGGGGCAGGCCTGGGCGCATGCGGGCTGCACTTCGCCATCCCGCACCGGGCGGCCCTCCATCCTGGCTTCCTCTTCGGCCGCACGGATGCGCTGGATGCAGAAGGTGCACTTTTCCATGATGCCCCGACGCCGCACCGTGACATCGGGGTTGAGGTGGAAGTTGAGGGGTTCGGGCCACTCGTAGTCGAACCAGTTGAAGGTGCGGGCGATGTAGGGGCAGTTGTTCGCGCAATACCGGGTGCCGATGCAGCGGTTGTAGACCTGGATGTTGAGTTCCTGGGCCTCACTGTGCATGGTGGCGAACACCGGGCAGACCGGCTCACAGGGCGCGTTGCTACACTGCTGGCACAGCATGGGCATGAAGCGCACCTGCACGTTGGGCCATTCGCCGACCCAATAGCGCACGATGCGCAGCCAGTGCATCCCGCGGCCGTAGGCGTTTTCCTCTTCCCCGGTGAAGGCCACGTTGTTCTCCATGGCGCACGCGGTCACACACGCGCCGCAGCCGTTGCACCGGTCCAGGTCAATTACCATCACCCATTTGGTGTGTTGAGGGTCCATCTCGGCCATGCGTCGCACTCCTGCATAGGGGTTCTGCGCTGCGGTTTACTCCTTCATGCCCGATTCGGCCTTGGCCTCGACCGGCTCGTAACGACCATCGCCGTACACGCCCACCACGTTCTCCTTGCGGGCCAGTTGGCGTCGGGTCCCCAAACGGCGCACCCGCACCCGAACCCGCGCGAAGGCCGGGTCCGACGCGCCGTTGGCCTCCGGCCCCAACAGGGCCAGGGGGTTCGCGCCCCGTCCCCGTGCCCAGCGGCCCAGCGCGGTATGGCCCTGGCCCATGGGCACGGCCAGGGTATCGGGCCGGATGCCGGGGTACACGTACACCACGGCCTGGATAGCCCCGTACGGCGAGGCGATTTCCACTACGTCGTCGTTCTGCAGGCCCAGGCGGGCCGCGGTTTCGGGATGCACTTCCACCCAGGTGTTCCACATCACCGTGGTCGTGGGGTCAGGCGTCTCCTGCAACCAGGGGTTGTTGGCCGAAGCGCCCTCGGCCAGGATGGGATGGGGGAAGACGACCAGGTACAGGTCGCCCTGGTCGAAGTCGGCTTCGCCAACCTGGACGTTCAGAACGCTGCCCCTGGCCAGTTCCTTCTGGCTCTGTTCGGTCCACCAGCCGCCGTGCTGGAGGAACAGGTTCCAGAAGACCTGCGGGTGCGGATGGGCATAGATGCCATCGGTGCGCTCCCGCAGGGCCGCGACCTTCTTCTGGATGAACTCCACTTCGTTCTTGTAGGGCACGGCCTCGGCCAGCGCGCCGCCCACCTGCTGCACCGCGGCCAGGAGCACGTCCGCGGTGGCCTTGGTGTCGAACACCGGCACCACCACGGGCTGGAACGCGGAAAGGGTCTCCCGGTCCGCGCCCACCTGCACCCGCTGGTAGCCCCAGGACTCCAGGAAGGTATGGTCGGGCAGATGCAGGTGGGCCTGGGCCGCGGTCTCGTCCACGAAGGAGGCGAAGGAGACCACGGTCCCCACCTTCTTGAGGGCTTCGGCAAAACCCCAGGAAGGCGGGAACTCGTAGACCGGGTTGACGCCGTGGACGAAGAGGACTTTGACCTTGCCAGCCTGCATCCGACCGATGAGGTCCTGGATGTCCGCCAGGGTCGCCGGAGCCAGGGGCGCTTCCCCGTTGACCGGCGGGGTGAAGAAGACGCCCGTTTCCTTCCCCAATTCCTGGAACAACGCGTTGAGGCTCAGGACGGCCTGGGCAATGGCAAAGCCGTTGCTCTGGCCCAGCGCGACGCCGCCGGGGATGGCCACCACCTTTTCGGCTTCATTGGCGATGTAGCGGGCCACCTTCTCCAGTTTCTCCAAAGACACCTCGGCCTGCTGAGCAATCTGGGCCGGGTCCACCTGGAACAGACCTTCGCCGGGTTCCCGCCCCATGGCTTCGGCCACCAGGTAGCCCAGGGCCTGGGCCACCAGGCCTTCGGTCCCCGGCTTGATGGGGAGCCACAGGTCCGCGTTGGCCGCGGTCATGGACATGCGGGGTTCGAAGTGGACCAGAATCCCCCGGCGACCGGGGCGGCCCCGGCGCATCGCACCGTAGGCCTTGCCGTAGTACACGGGGCTGAGCCAGGTCTCCATGAAGTTGGCGCCGAAGGAAAGGACCAGGTCCGCGTCCGCGATGTCGAAGGTGGGCAGGGCCTTGGTCCCGAAGACCCGCTCCGCGGCCCCGGCCAGGGTGTTGCGGGCTTCCATGAAGGCCAACGCGCCAACCCGCAGGGGCGGGGGCGCGCCCAGGGCCTGGGTGATTTCGTAGACCAGTTCGGCCAGGTGGTCCGGCGCGAGGCCCAGGAGGAAGGCCATGCTTTCCGGCGGGGTGTTCTGGAGCAGGTCGGCCAGGGCGGTGATGGCTTCGTCCCAGGTGATGGGCTTGCCCTGGCGGGTGGGGCCTTTGGCCCGGTCGGGGTTGTAGAGGGTCTCCAGCGCGGCCTGGCCCCGGGCGCACGTCGCGCCCTTGTTGACGGGGTGGTTGGGGTTCCCCTCGATCTTGATGGCCCGGCCCTCCACGGTGCGGACCACCAGACCGCACCCCGCGGGACACTCCCGGCAGGTGGTGGCGAAGTAGACGCTGGCCCCGGGCCGCGCGTATTCGGGCATGTCGTAGTACGGTTGCCGGCGCACGTACTTGGCCGTTGGCCCACAGCCCGAAAGCACGGCCGCGACCGCGCCGCCCAGCCCGGCCAGTTTCAGCACGTCACGGCGGGTCAAGCGTTGTTCCTGGCTCATCGTGGCTGTTCTCCTCAAAGGGGTGCTTATTTGTGGCAGGCTTCACAGGAGGTCAGCCTGGCAACCCGTTCCTGAGGCTGGTTCTGATGGCAGGCCAGGCACCAGCCCATGTTCTGTTTCTTGGTCAAAGAGGGCGCAATGGTCGATTGACCCACTTCGCCGTGGCACTGCTCACAGGAAATGTTGGCGTTCACGTGGACCTGGTGGCTGAAGTACACGAAATCCGGCATGATGGCCACCGGGACCCACGGGATGGATTCTTCGTTTTCCGCATACTGCCGCAGAATGCGCTCCCCCTCGGTCGTCGGCTCGATTTGCTGGTGGCAGGCAATACACCGTTGCGTCGTTGGCATGCCGGCGCTCTGCCCCTTGTTCGCATTGCTATGACAGTACAAACACGAAAGCCCCACCTTCTGCACATGCACCTGATGGTTGAACGGCAACGGCTGCGGCGGCGTCTGCTGGCTGCGGTACAGCCCCACCGCGGCCACAAGCAGCACGCCCAACACCGACAACACCACCACCGTAATCACGGCCTTGCGGACTTGGGACGATGTCGCCTGCATGGAAGCACTCCGTCCATAAGGGTTCAAAAAGAAAAGGCCGACCACATTTCATGGATGCGTCTCATATACCACGAAAACCTTGTGTGTTGCAACCCGCAATACGCAGGGCTTCATTGTAACACCCCTGGTGCCATATCGCCGCTACCGTCATAACCCCTTTGCCGCGGCCTGGTTACCAAAATGCCAGGGGAAAAGGTGACAAATGTCACGTCCCGACCCTGCCCTGGCAGGCCCCATGTTGCCGGCCTACGCCCCCTCATAGTACCAGCGGAAAATGCGGTCATAGAGAGCCAGGAGGAGTTTGCGCACGGGTTTGAGGTGGAGGAACCGACGGCCCAGGCCCCTGGGTGCCGGCCTTTCCCGGCCCGCGCGCTGGGCCGGTCGCAGGTCTGGGGGCAGGCGGTTGCCCATGTGGTCCACATAGGCCTGGGGGGTCATCAACCGCAGGTAGCCCCGCGCGTTCAGGGCCAGGTCCAGGTGGGTGACGTCCGCGCCCATGGGCCGCTCGTAGGGCAGGGGGAGCACATCCTGCAGGGCCGCCTTGGGCGCGAGGAACTGCCAGTGGCCTGCGCCCGCGATGGCCGTCACGCCCCGGTAGGTGATGCGCAGCAGCCGCAAGGTTTCGTAATCCCGGCGGATGTCGTCTTCCGGCCGGCCGATGCTGCGCTCGAACGCGGCGTAGGTCTCCCAATCCAGGAAGCGGCCCCAGGCGGTCTGGGCTTCGGGCGTGCCTTCGGCCCAGGCCCGGGTCGCGGTCCAGCGTTCGGACGCGTTGGGGAAGGGCCGAGCCGTGACCATGCCCACCTTGGGGAAGGCCTCCAGAATGCGCAGGGACGCGGCCAGCCAGCCGGGGCGGAAGTAGACGTCGCTATCCGCATACGCGACAAGGCGGCCCGGGGCCGCGGCCAGCGCGATGTTCCACGCGCCCACCACGCCCAGGTTGCGGTGGGAAAGCATCAGGTAATGAATCCGGCCCGCCCGATGCGCCTCCTGCAGAAAGGCTCGCGTCTCGGGGCCGCTGCCGTTGTCGAACACCAATACTTCAAAGGGCATCTCCGTGGTGCTGGCCCACAGGCTTTCCAGGCAGGCCTGGAAGACCGCCAGGCTCTCCCGGTAGTACCCGGAGGTATACGGGATGTAGGTGAGGATGACCACGGTCAGGGGCGCGGGTTTGGGGGCTTTCTTCAGGCTTTTGGCAGGATTTGTGCCAACGCGCATCCACGGCCTCCGTAATAGGCCCGCCACCAGGCGGGGTTGCGGAACAGCGCGGCCTGCAGCCGCCGCCGGACGAAGCGCAGGGCCACCCGTTTCCATCCCCGTTCCGGGAAGCCCTCCCGCAACAGCCAGAGTTCGATGCGGCGCAGCCAGCGCATGGGGTGCCAGGGCACCGGCTGCAAGCGGCCTTCGACCAAAAGATGGGTGGCTTCCCACAGGGTGTACATGTGGGCCGGCCCCCCGGCAAGACGCACGTTCTCCAGACTCTCCGGCGTCTTGTAGTGGGGCTTCCCGCCCAGATGCCCGTAGTGGTGGTTCTGGTGCACCGCGAGCACGTCGGGCGTGGCATCGACCACGGGCCAGCCCTGGCTACGGGCGTGGAAGATCATCCAGTTGTCCCACCCCGCGCGGCCGATGGCCAGGTCGGGCATGGTCAGAGGCAGGTCGCGGGGGAAGAGGAAGTAATCCAGGCCCGTGCGGTTCAGGCGGCCCTGTGCGCGCACCCGGCGGGCCAGGTCCTGGGGCCAGTCCTGGGCAAAGGCCAGGTCCTCGGCCACGTCCAGGTCCCAGCGCCGGCCGGTGACCAGGATGGGACCATGACCATCCAGGGCCTGCACCGCTTGCAGCAGGCAGGGGGTGAAGAGAATGTCCGCGTTCACCAGAAGCAGCCAGGGGGTCTGGGCCAGGTCCCGGGCCTGGGCCAGGATGTCGGAAAGCAAGGGGGTGCCGGCGGCATTGCGGCGGACCTGGGGTATCCAGCGGGCGCCCGTGGCGCGCGCGGCGGCCTCCGCGCCGGGTTCATCCCCAAAAAGCAAGACGTGCAACCCCAAAGCCCGCCAGTTGCGTAAGGCGTTGTACTGGATGCGACGGATGAGGGGGTTCTCGAAGGGCTTGGGGGAGGTAATGGC
>JALXBY010000270.1 GCA_026991215.1 Anaerolineales bacterium | reverse complement strand
GAACAACCTGGCCGCCTTCCTCGCCGCCCTGGGCCGCCGGGAGGAGGCCCTTGCGGCCGCGCAGGAAGCGGCGAATCTATACCGCCGCCTGGCCCGGGCCAACCCCCAGGCCTTCCTGCCCGACCTGGCAACCAGTCTGAACAACCTGGCCGTCCTCCTCGCCGACCTGGGCCGGCGGGAGGAGGCCCTGGAGGTCGCGCAGGAAGCCGCGGCCCTCTACCGCCGCCTGGCCCAGGCCAACCCCCAGGCCTTCGAACCCGACCTGGCCCGCAGTCTGGGAACCCTGGGCACGGTGCTCCTGGGCCTGGGCCGGGCGCAAGAAGCCGCCGGAGCGTTTGCCGAGGCCGCGCACACCTTGCTCCCCCACGCCCGGGCCCTGCCCCAGGCCTTCGGCTCCTTGCTGGCCGCACTGGTGCGAGATTACTTGCAGGCCTGCCAGGCCGCGGGCATTGCGCCCGAAGACGATTTGATGCAGGAAGTCGCTTCCATTCTGGAACCTCGCGTTCCCCCCGCGCTCACCCGCATGGCGCCCCTGCTGCTGGCGGTGGCAGCCGTGGCCCGGGGCCAGGGCGACGAGGCCCTGAAAGCCCGGGTGCGGGAGGCCCTGGAAGGGATGCAACAGACCCAAGACGGGCAGGCCCTGGCCACCGCGCTGCAGCGCCTGCTGAAAGGCCAGCGGGACCCCCAGGCCCTCACTGTGGGCCTGCACCTGGACGAGACCGACGCCCTCGCGCTGGCCCTCGCCCTGGCCGCGGCCACCACCGACGAGGGGTGGCAGGCCCTGGTCGCGTTGGTGCAGGGAATAGATGGGTAGGGGCGCACGGCCGTGCGCCCTTGGCTGTGCGCCCACGGCCGTGCGCCCATGGCGGGTGCCCACGGTATACATCCACACGGCGTGCACCTTGGCGTATACTGGCATATGAATTCGCAAAAGGCTTCCCGGCCGCGCCCCGTGGTATACTGAAAACGCCATCGATTAATCAATCGATGGCCATCAAGCCCTGGGAGGTTTCCTTATGGAGCGTTTCGTGAGCGCGACCGAGGCCCGCATCCGCCTGGGCGAGTGGATGCGCCGCGCGGTGGAACAGGGCGAAATCATCATCGTGCAGCGGGCCGGCCGGCCTTACGCGGTGCTGATGTCCTTTGAGGCGTATTACCACCTGCGCCGTGGTGATGACCAGGACGAGGCTTTGCGCCAGATACGGCATTTACGTCAGCGTCTTTACCAGGTGTTGAAGGGCCAACCCCTGACGCCGCCCCCGGAAGAAGTCATCCGCCAGATGCGGGAGGAGCGGGATGCGCAACTCGGTCTGCCTTGATGCCAGTTTCATCGTGCGGATGCTGGTTGGGCCTGAACCTCTGGCCCAGCAGGCCGAATCCCTATGGGCCACGTGGGTACACCAGGGCAGGATGTTGGTCGCGCCAGCGCTGCTGTACTTTGAGGTGAGCAACGCGCTGTTCCGTTATGTGAAAGCGGGCAAACTGCCTTTCACCCTGGTCCGCAACCTGTTGGACGCTGCCCTTGACCTGGGCATTCGCCTGTATTCCGACCCCGACCTGCACCGGGAAGCCCTGGCCCTGGCCCACGAACTCCGCCTGCCCGCGGCCTACGATGCCCATTACCTGGCCCTGGCCCGCCGCCTGAACGCGGAATTCTGGACCGCGGACCGCCGCCTGGCCCAGGCCGTGGCCGGCCGGTTTTCCTGGGTGCACACCCTGCCCTGATTCCTCCCACTGGCAGACGTTTTTCATATTCTGACATGCCCTCACACAGAGCCACGGAGGACACGGAGTATCCGCTGGAGAAGCCCAAAAGTTTCTCTGTGTCCTCTGTGGCTCCGTGAGCAATCCTGAAACGCGCCGGTTTGGTCCCCGGTCCTGCATGGCCGGCCTGGGGAGAGGGTATAATGGAAAAGCCATTCCCCCCAGAGGAGGCTTTATGATGCGACGTTGGTGGATGCTCGCCCTGCTGTTGGCCCTGGTCGGTGGGCTGGTGGCCGGGTGTCAGACCGGCCAGACCGCGACGCCCGCCCAGGAACAATCCACCCAGGCGGCCATGCCCACCGAGGCCCCGCAAAAGGCCGAGGCAACCCAGGCCCCCGCGGAACAACCCGCCGAAGCCCAGTTCACCTTTGGCCTGCTTTTGGTCGGCCCCTACAACGACCGGGGCTGGAGCCAGGCCCACTACGAGGCCGGCAAGCGGGTGGAGGAGAAACTGGGCTACCGCATGGTCTATCTGGATAACGTGAACCCCGCGGCGCGACCGGGCACCACCGCGGAACAACTGGCCGAAGAACTGGTCGCGCAGGGCGCCAAGGCCGTCATCTTCAACTCCGACGACATGAAGGACGAAGCCCTCACATTCGCCCAGAACAACCCCGATATTTATGTCATCCACATCTCCGGCGACCACGTCTGGAAGGAAGGCAAGAACTACGTGGAAGTGCCCAACCTGGCCAACCTGATGGGCCGCATGGAATACGGCAAGATGATTGCCGGTTGCGCGGCCGCGGTTACCACCAAGACCGGCAAACTGGGCTACCTTGGCCCCCTCATCAACGACGAAACCCGCCGGCTGGCCGCGTCCGCCTACCTGGGCGCCAAGTACTGCTGGGAGAACTACCTGGGCAAGGACCCCAAGGACCTGGAGTTCAAGGTCACCTGGATTGGCTTCTGGTTCCACATCCCCGGCCAGACCCTGGACCCGACCCAGGTCGCGGACGACTTCTTCACCAGCGGGTATGACGTGGTCATCTCCGGCATCGACACCACCGAGGCCCTGACCGAGGCCAAGAAGTTCCGGGACCAGGGTAAGGAGGTCTGGGCCGTGCCTTACGACTACGAAGGAGCGTGTGAAGAGGCCCCTGAGGTCTGCCTGGGCGTGCCTTACTTCAACTGGTACCCCGGGTACAAGCAGCTCCTGCAGGCCGCGGCCGAAGGCAAGTGGGAATCCGTGTTCCTCTGGCTCGGCCCCGATTGGAAGGACATCAACAACCCCGAGACCTCGTCCGTGGGCTTCCTCAAGGGCGAGGGCCTGACTGGCGAGGCCGAGGAACTGGTGGACAAGTTCATCCAGGAGCTGGCCGGCGGTCTGAACCTGTGGGTTGGTCCCCTCAACCTGCAGGATGGCACGCCCTACCTGAAGGAGGGCGAGGTGGCCACCGACGTGCAGGTCTGGTACCTGCCGCAGCTTCTGGAAGGCATGGAGGGCCAGAGCGTCTCCGAGTAGTCGCATGACCCCACCGGCCCCGGGACGGCTACGAGCCGTCCCGGGGCCGGTTTGTTCAGCAGTCGGCAGTGAGCCGTCAGCCGACAGCGGACAGCGGACTGCGCACTGCGCACTGCACACTGCACACCGCCGACCGCTGTCCGCCGACCCCTTCCCCAGGGAGGGCCTATGCAGGTCGAACTCCGGGACATTCACAAGTCCTTCGGGCCGGTGCATGCCAACGCGGGCATTACGTTGACCTTCGAGGCCGGGAAGATTCACGGGTTGTTGGGGGAAAACGGCGCGGGCAAGAGCACCCTGATGAAAATCCTTTCCGGCTTCCTGCAGCCGGACCGGGGGGAAATCTACCTGGATGGCCGGCGGGTGTCCTTCCGGCACCCGGCTGAGGCCCTGGCCCAGGGCGTGGGCATGCTGCACCAGGATCCCATGGACGTGCCCGCGATGACCGTGCTGGAAAACTTCATGTTGGGCAGCCCAGGGGGGCTTTTGCCCAACCGCAAGCAGGCCCGCAAAGCCCTGCAGCGGTTGAGCGAGCAGTTTGGGTTTCACCTGGACCCGGACGCGCTTGTGGGCGGCTTGACCGTAGGCGAGCGGCAGCAACTGGAGATTTTGCGCCTGCTCTGGCGCGGGGCCCGGGTGCTCATCTTCGACGAACCCACCACGGGCATCAGCGCGCAGCAAAAGGCCCGCCTGTTCGAAGCCCTGCGCCGCCTGGCGGCCGAGGGCCGTACCATCATCTTCGTCACCCACAAGCTGGAAGAGGTACAGGAACTGTGCCACCGGGTCGCGGTGCTGCGCCTGGGCCGGGTCACCGGCCAGCGGGAAGCGCCCTACGACCTGGACGACCTGGTCCAGTTGATGTTCGGCCGGGTCCTCAAGATGCAGCGCAAGCCCCAACTCCCCCTGGGGGATGTGGTGTTCCGGGTGGAAGGTCTGCAGGTGACCGCGCCCCGGGTGGCCATCCGGGACGTGGCCCTGGAGGTGCGGGCCGGTGAGGTCATCGGCCTGGCCGGGATGGAGGGCAGCGGCCAGCGGGACCTGATGCGGGCCCTGGTGGGGCTGCTGCGGCCTGAGGCCGGCCGCATCTGGTTCAACGGTCAGGATATGACGGGCCGAGGGTACCTGGACTTCTACCGGGCCGGGGCCACCT
>JALXBY010000269.1 GCA_026991215.1 Anaerolineales bacterium | reverse complement strand
CAGGAAGCCCGCTGCGGCGCGAAGCGGTGCAGCAGGGCCTGGGCCAGTTTGTAGGCCAGACCCACGCCCGTCAGGTGCTTTTCCGGGTACGGGTCGTCGGGCCGCTTGGGGTTGATGACGGCCCGGGCTTCGGGCAGGGTTTCCGCCGGATGATGATGGTCGGTGATGATGAGGTCCAGGCCCATCTCCCGGGCTGCCTGGGCCTCCTTGTGGGCGCGGATGCCGCAATCCACGGAGACCACCAGGCGCACCCCGGCTTCCTTGAGGCTTTGCAGGGCCTCGACGTTCAGACCGTACCCTTCGTCGAAACGGTTGGGAATGTAGGGCTGCACCTGGGCCCCCAGTTCTTGCAACACCTGGACCAAAAGCGCGGTGGCCGTCACGCCGTCCACGTCGTAGTCACCATAGATCGCAATGGGTTCCCCATGACGCACGGCGTAGGCCAGGCGGTCCACGGCCCGGTCCATGTCCTGCAGCGCGAAAGGGTCCTGGGTGCCTTCGGGGGGACGGGCTTCCAGAAAGGCCTTGGCCTCGGCATACGAAGTGAAGCCCCGGGCCAGGAGCACCTGCCGGAGCACGCCCGGGATGCGGCCCAAATCCGCGTGGACGGGCCTGGGCAGTTCCCATCGGTAGAGGCTGGTGTGCACGGCCTCGATGGTCACGGCTGCACTCCGAACACCAGGTGCAAGAAGGCCCGCAGCAACCCTTCGGTGTGGGGGCTGGGGCGAAAGCGGGCCAGCATCTCCCGGTACCCTTCTTCCCCAAAGGCCCGTTTGTAGAGGGCCTCGTAACGGCGGAAGCGCAGCAGGTTGGTTTCGTGGTCCAGTTCGGGGTGGAATTGGGTGGCCCAGATGGGATGTTCGGGCACCCGCAGGGCCTGGTAGGGACTGCGGTCGGAATAGGCCAGGTTCAACAACCCCGCGGGCCAGCGGTCGGCCCGTTCCTTGTGGCCCAGTTGCGCGTCGAAGCATTCGGGCAGTTGGGAAAAGAGGGGGTCCTGCCGGCCGGCCTGGGTCAGGCAGACCCGAAAGGTGCCCACTTCCGCGTTGGCCTCGTCCCGGATGATGCGACCGCCCAGGGCCTGTACCAGCAACTGAAAGCCAAAGCAAGAGGCAAAGGTGGGGAAGCCCCGGTCCGCGACCTCGCCCATGAAGGCCAAGGTGGCCTCCAGGTGGGGCAGGCTCCGGTCGGAGATGTTGAACTCGCCGCTTCCGCCCACGAACAGGCCGTCGAAAGTGCGCACCAGGGACCAGGCCGGCGGGCCCTGCAGCAGGTCATAGGGCACGATGTTTTCGGCCGGCAGGCCGGATTTGCTCACGAAGGCTTCCCATTCCTCGCGGCGGACCACGTCTTCGGGCTTGCGGGCTTGCAAGAGGAGGAAGCGGGGCAGGGCCATGGGGCACCTCGGGGGATGGTGAGTGGTCGATGGGCGATGGTCGTTGGTCGATGGTCGTTGGTCGTTCGTCGTTCGTCGTTCGTCGTGCGTCGGTGGTCGGTGGTGGGTGGTTGGGGGGTTGTGGAAATGGCCCAGGCGGGGGCTGGGTCTGGGCGATTATACTCTACTTGGTCGAACCGTTCGGCAGCCTGCGTTACGCAATGCAACGAAGGGAGGATGCGCATGGCCAGAGAAACGCCCCGTGGCGTTGGGATATTACACCTGGTTTCCCTGCTGGTGCCCCTGGTTATTGTGGCCCTGGTGCTGCGGGCCATGCTCACGCCCCTGTACCTGCGGGTGGCCTACCGGCTCCCCAATTTCCCCAGGGACCCTTACGGTTTCACCCAACAGGACCGGCTCTACTGGGCCGAGAAAGCCCGGCAGTACCTCCTCAACAATGAGGATATCGACTTCCTGGGCCAGTTGCGTTTCGAAGATGGCCGGCCTGTGTTCAACGCCCGGGAACTGAGCCATATGATTGACGTCAAACGGCTGACCCGCCGCGTGCTGGGTTCAGGGTATGCCGCCCTGGGCCTTATCGCACTTTTGGGCCTCTGGGCGTGGCGTACCGGTCGCACGATTCTCTTCTACCGGGCCGTGCTCCGGGGCGCCTGGCTCACCCTGGGCCTGATGCTCGCGGTGGTGCTCCTTTCGCTTCTGGCCTTCACCGGGCTTTTCGTGGTCTTCCACGAGGTGTTCTTCCCACCCGGCACGTGGACCTTCCCGGAATCCGACACGCTAATCCGGCTCTTCCCCCTGCGCTTCTGGCGGGATGCTTTCCTTATCTTTTCAGGGGCATCCGCGCTTTTGGCCCTGTTGCTCTTGAGCCTGCTGCGGCCCCGCCTGCGGCCTCAGAAGCAGTAGCCAAGCGCGTCATCCGGCAAACAGGGCGGGTGTCCGTGAAGGGGCGTCCGCCTTTATGTGTTTCCTGGGATACGCATTGACATGTTCGCTTTACGACAAGAAAACATCCTGTGGGGCAGTGGTATACTTTGCCCGTCAGGGGTTCCTGTGGGAAAGGATGGAGATATGCAAAAAGATTGGCGCTTATCGTGGCAGCGTTTCGCCCATTTACAGGCCGCGACGATTACGTTGGGGGATTTGACGGTTTTCGTAGGTCCCCAGGCCACGGGCAAAAGCCTCGTGTTGCAACTCTTCAAGTTAGTCCAGGATTACGGGGCCGTTGTCGCCACGCTGAAACGGTATGGCATGGTGGCGGAGACGCCTTCCCTGCTTTCACACGCCTATTTCGGCGAAGGTTATGACGTGTTGAGGGAAGCGCGTGGCCTGACATGGAAGGGAAACACGATTCCTGTGCATCGCCTGCTTGAGAAAGAAGAGGGGAAAGAGCGGGTGTTCTACATTCCCTCCCAGCGGGCCTTGATTTTCCATCAAGGCAGTTGGCCCCGGCCTTTTTCCGATTACCGAAAGGGTGACCCCTATGTGGTCCGGCGGTTTAGCGAGTCCTTACGGCAGTTCCTGGACTTGGGCCTGGGCGGGCAGAGCGGCCTTGTGTTTCCAATGAAACGCCGGTTGCGCCAGCCAGTGCGGGAACGCATTTTCACCGATATCTTTCGTGGGGCCACGTTGCGCGTGGTCACTGAGGCCGGACAAAAGCGCCTCGTTCTGGAAACCCAGCGGCAATACCGGCTCCCCTATTTGAGTTGGACCTCCGGTCAGCGGGAATTCATCCCGTTGCTGTTGGGTTTCTACTGGCTTCTCCCCCTGGGCCGCACGAACCGCCGCCGGGAAGTGCAGTGGGTCGTGCTGGAAGAGCCGGAAATGGGCTTGCATCCCAGGGCCGTGGTAGACGTGCTTACGCTCATCCTGGAACTGCTGTACCGAGGCTATCGCGTACTGCTGAGCACCCATTCCAGCGATGTCCTGGAACTCATATGGGCGTTGCAGGCTATTCAACACCTGCCCCCACAACAGGCTCAGGCGCGTTCGCGGCTTTTCTTGAAACTACTGGACCTGCCCGCACACCCCCATACACGCGGCCTGGCCGATGCCGTTTTGTCCAAACGGATTCGCGTGTATGCCTTCGTCCCGCAGGATGGAGAAATCGCGGTGAAAGACATCTCTTCCCTCAGCGCCTTTGACCCGGATGCCGACGTTGCCGAATGGGGCGGGCTGACCGCGTTCGCCACGCGCGCCAACGAAGTGGTGGCCGAATGCGCCGCCTTGTTGGAGGAACCCCTGCATGTGTAAACCCGGGTTCCAACAGGTCGTTGACGCGGCCCTGGGCTCGTCGTGTTGTCATCCCGGCTTACAGGCTTTGCCCACGGCACATCGCGGTCACTGTGTGCCACAGAATTCCCAGGCTTTGCATTTTGGGAGGGAGAAGGAATGTATAAACAGATACGAATGATAGTTATAATTTCATCACCAGTTGTTGGTTTTTCTGAACAAGAGGAGCCTTTGCCACATTTAGATTTATGGAATGAATGGAGGCGTATTACCGAATCTCTTCGTACAGACTATCCCGAATCATCAGAGCCTAAAGATACGCATTGGCTCGTAGAACGGTTGCTTCCTCCAACCTTGGAGCATTTAGCCAATGTGCTCGCAGAGGGAAATATAGATATTGTACATTTTATAGGACATGCTTCTCAAAATGGCCTTTTTCTGGAGGATGAATATGGGCGTACTCATCTTGCTCGTAATGAGTATATTATAGATCTTTTCAAGAGGAATCCGGTTAAACTGATAGTGCTAAATGCATGTCACACATCACTTCTTGCTTATCGTCTATACACAGAAGCGAAGGTAGAAGCAGTTATTGGGATGTCGGATAAGCTAAGAGATGATGAGGCTATAATATTCTCGAAACGATTCTTTGCTTGGTTACGCCGAGGCCGTTCGGCAGAAGAGGCTTTCCAGGCAGGCATTTCTTCGTTAAAGCAATATTATTCTAGTCAAAAATTAGGTATACCCTTTTTCCAAGATAAAGAG
>JALXBY010000268.1 GCA_026991215.1 Anaerolineales bacterium | reverse complement strand
CGGGGAGCGGGGTCAGGGGCAGGTTGCAGGTCACAAGCAACCCCACCAAAAGCAGCCACACCCAACAGCGGCGTCCCCTGCACCATCTGCGGGAATGGGTTTGCATGGTTCTCCCTCGTTGCGCAACCCTGTGGGGAAGGCCAACCGCGGTCGGCCCGCTGCGCCTTTACCACAGCCACCGTTGGTCCAGCCGCCACAGGCCCAGGTCCTGGGCCATGCGCAGCGCGGCCTGGTACTCCGCGGTGGTAATGGGCCGGTCGATTTCCGGATACCGGCCCGAAGCCACCTGGTACTCCGGCCGGTACTGGGCCATGATGTTCACGTAGGTATCGGGCGAGACCTCTTCGGCCAGGAAGCGCAGGATTTCCCTGGTCTCCTCCAGCATGCCCGGCATGACCAGGTGGCGCACCAAAAGCCCGCGGCGGGCCAGACCCTGCTCGTTCACCTTGAGGGGACCCACCTGCCGGTGCATCTCCAGGATGACCTGCCGGGCGACTTCGGGGTAATCGGGCGCTTTGAGGTAGCGGCGGGCCTTCTCCCGGCTCCAGAATTTGAAGTCGGGCATGTAGATGTCCACGATGCCGTCCAGCAGCCGCAGGCTGTGCATGGAATCGTAGGCCGAGGTGTTGTACACGATGGGCAGGCGCAGGCCCCTTTCCACCGCGATGAGGAGGGCCTCCAGGACCTGGGGCACCACGTGCTCCGGCGTCACCCAGTTGATGTTGTGGCAGCCCAGGTCCTGCAGATGCAGCATGACCTCGGCCAGGGCTTCGGGTTCCAGCGCGGGGCCGACGGTGTGCTGGCTGATGTCCCAGTTCTGGCAGAACACGCAGCGCAGGTTGCAGCCGCTGAAGAACACGGTGCCCGATCCCCGCCAGCCCCGGAGCACGTCCTCTTCGCCGAAGTGGGGGAAGGCGCTGGCCACCAGCGCGTACCGCCCGATGCGGCACACACCGGTTTCGTCTTCCAGGCGGTTGACCCGGCAGTTGCGGGGGCAGACGTCGCACACGGCCAGGTGCTTGCGGGCCTCCTCGACCCGCCGGGCCAGTTCGCCGCTGCGGTAAAGGCGCAGGTATGCCGGCTCGAAGTCGGCTTCTCGAATCAGAAACCGTTCGTCGGAAAGGGCCGCAGGCAACCGGCCAAACACCGCCCGACCTCCTGTCGTCCTGTCCCGTTGCTTAGCCGCGCCTCAAGTCTGCAAAGATTTTAGCAAACCGGGCCGCTGACGGCATCATCGGATGGATGCGTCCACGGAGCCACAGCGGGCACAGCGGCGCAGGGGGCAACTCAAATCTGCCTCTGTGGTCCCTGTGCCTCCGTGTGAAGTCTGCCCTTGCCTGTTATTCGTCGGTATTGCGGTCCGCTTCGGGCGGGGCGGTTTGGGCCGGCGAGCGTGGCGGCTCCTGGTCCTCCAGGCGAATCCACAGTTGCTGGCCCTGTTTGGGCGTGAAGGTCCGGGGTTCGGGGTACTCCATGGGTTCGGCCAGTTCCCAAGCGTAGAGGGGCTTTTCCCCGGCGTAGGCTTTGAGGAAATCGGGGTGGGCCAGGTGCTTTTCGTAGTGTTCCTGCAACAGTTCCTCCACGGTGAAGGGGCCGTGGACGTCCCGGATTTCCACCGTGCCCAGGACCCGGTCCTTGTGAATCACCGCGACCCGGCCCCGGACCCGCGTCGGGTGCTTGCGCAGTTCCCAGCGCTTCTTCCCCTGCACGATGTAGGAAGCATACGGCTCCTTGACCCGGAACCCCCGCTGGGGGAGGCGGTCCCAGCGCCAGAAAGTGCCGTACCCGACCACGTAGACCGCGTCCGGCTCCAGCGCGGGCAGGAGTTCCCGGCGGTGGAGGACCAGCACCAGGGCCATCTTCTGTTCCCTGGCTAAGCGGGCGAGTTTGCGGGCCAGCCGCTGGGCCGTCGCGGGGTCCAGGTTGGCCGCGAATTCGTCCACCAAAAGCAGGTTGGGCCGCCGGGCCAGCGCGTAGGCCAGTTGCGCGCGGGCCTTCTGCCCGGTGGAAAGCGCGGCATACGGCGCGCGGTAGAGCACCACGTCCGCGATGCCCACCAGGTTGAGGAGTTCCACCGCGGCCGCCTCGTCCTGAAGCAGGTTGTAGAGGACCTGCAGCAGGGCCGCGTCGCCAAAGTCGGGTTCGAGTTCGCCGGGGAGCAGGGCTTCGGCCCGGAGGTCGGGCGGGAGGTGAATCTGCCCGGCGTCGGGCCGGTACAGCGGGTTCTCCAACCCCAGGGCTGCACCGGCCAGGATGCGCAACAGGGTGGTCTTGCCGCTGCCGGAGGCCCCCATGAGCACGACCACCTGGCCCGGCTCGATGGTCAGGTGCACGTTGCGCAGCACCACCTTTTGAATCACCCGGTGCTGCACGCCAAAGGCGGCCAAGGCCTCCCGCACCGGGCCGGAGAGCCGTTCCATATCCAGGCTGAGGGTGTAGGTCTTGGTGATGTTCTCAAGGCGTATGGGTTGGGAAAAGGGGGGTGCGCTCTGGTACCGGGGCCGGTACAGCCGGCCACCGTGGGTGCGGGCGTGGGGGTCGGTTTCCAGGAACCGTTCGATGTACCCCCTGGCCTCTTCGTTCAGGGGCGCGTACAGGGTGGGCCGGCCGCTGGCCGTATCCCACATGTACCGGAAACCGGCCTTCTCCATGAAGGGGTTGTACCGGGCCATCATGGCCACGGTCTCCACCGCGGCCTTGGGCACCCGCATGTCCGGCACCCAGCGCTCCCGGAGCCAGGTGAACATGATGTTCAGGGCCAGCTGGCCCAGGCCATCGGAACGGTAATCGGGATGGATGACCACCCGGGCCAGCCGGGCCACGGGGGATTGGGCCGTCTGCAAGGCCCGTCCCTGAACCCGCCACCAGTCTTCCCAGGACTTCTGGGCCGGCGGCCGGAAGGGATGGGCGAACCATTCGGGCGGGAAGACCTTTTCCCGGATGTTGCGCTCCACGGAGCCGTCGGGCAGCCGGCGGTGCATGAGGGGCAGGGGCGGGTCCACCCGCACGTAGCCCACGATGCGGGGTTCGTAGGGCGCCCGGCGTTCCAGTTGCAGCACCAGGAAGCGGGAGGCCCGGGTCGCGCTCTTGAGGTCGTGGAAACGCATGGGCCGACCGCACCGGGGACAGGCGGGCCGGAGGTTCGCGTCCTTCAATATCTTGCACTGCTCGCAGTACCACAGGGCCAGCAGGTCCTCGTCCGAGGCGTAGTGGTGCTGCTCCAGGTCCACGATGGCTTCGTAATCGGATTCGTACACGGCCTCGCGCGCAAGGATGGTGTAGGTGTACAGGGGCTGCTCGCTGATGGCCGCGCGGCGTTCCAGGGTAAAGCGGGCCTCCCACACGGGCCAGATGGGGACGCGGCCCTGGAGTTGGTAGTTGGTGAAGGTGATGGCCTGGGGTTCCTCCAGGGTCAGTTGCAGGGACTCACCCTCCCGAATCCACTGGGCAATGGTGCCCGGCATGGGCAGCCGGTACTTTCGGCCCTGGTCGTCCTCGACCCAAAGGAAGCCCGCGTACCGGTAACGGTGCCAGGGCATCCAGGGCCTGCGGGCGCGGACGGTGAGGGTTTCGGGCATGGGCTGCCTCCTGGCGGTAGGGTTGGCGATGCTCCTTTTAGGTTGGGTGTTTACAAAATATGCTGGGTAGGACAACGTTCCTACCCAGCGCTCTCAGTAATTGCATATTTAGATTGTTTTATTTCGAGAGTCCAAAGAGCTGTAAATAAGGTTGGTCAACGCCTGCAATTTCTCGAGCACGATTAAAAAGCGCTTCAATCTCCGAGGGGATTTCCTCTTCTTTTAAAGCCTGAGCTAAATAACGAGCCAAAAGTGGTTTACTAATATCACGGCATTCAATGCCTGTAGATTCGTGAATTATTGTTTTAAGTTCTTTGGAGAACTTCTTATGTTTGCGTGCTTGTGCAATATCTTGAGGAGACCATTTCCTATGGTCTTTACGCCGCCAATCAGGGTTTAGATTTAAGGCCCGAGCCCATACTTCATCGGAAAATGCATCTTCGAATTCTTGCTTGCCAATCACATAAAAAGATTGCTTTATTTGTTCAGGTGACCAACCTAAACGAACAAGTCTTTTATGTAAATCCTGTTGGGCGTCCCGATCAACAAGAAGCAACGTCTGGAGTTGCCATTGTTCACTAAGCAATTGAAGAATAGTATCAGCTTTTCCGACGCCCTTCATGGGCACAATAACAAGGGGTGCGTGCAAAAGTTGCCGAATCAGGCGGCCAGGGGGAGGGGGTTCCGTAAACGGCGGAGGAACGCCGTCCGGGCTTTGAGGGTGAGTTCAGCCCCATCTTCGGTCCAGTGCGCCCCCGAAACCGTCATGCGTCCGGCAACCACCTGCTTGATGCCGCTTTCGATGACCCCGCTCCCAATCA
>JALXBY010000267.1:13813-14472 GCA_026991215.1 Anaerolineales bacterium | reverse complement strand
TGAAAATCGTGCGCCAGGCCCTGGAATGGCTGAAGAAGACCGAGGGCCAGCCGGTGCGCACCCAGAACCGCAAGTTCGTGCCGCCGCCCAAGTCGGAACTGGCCCACAGCATGGAGGCGGTCATCCACCACTTCAAGTACTGGACCGAGGGTTTCAAGGCGCCCAAAGGCGCGGTGTACGTGGCGGTGGAATCTCCGCGTGGGGAACTGGGCGTGTACCTGGAGGGCAACGGCGGCCCCAAGCCGCAGCGGGTGCACTTCCGCACGCCGTCGTTTGCCAATTTGCAATTGTTGCCCCTGCTGGCCAAGGGACACATGGTCGCGGACCTGGTGGCCATCATCGGGAGCATCGACATCGTGCTGGGTGACGTGGACCGGTAGTGGGCGGCGGTCGGCGGTCCGCAGTGCGCGGGCCGCAGTCGGCGGAGGGGCAGGATGAGCGAGGTGGACAAGGTTCGGGAAGCATGGGCGCCGGTGGCGCAATTGTTCCCGCCTCAGGGACAGTGGACCGAGGCGAACTATTTCGCGCTGCCGGAGACGAACCGATATGTGGAACTTTCCGAGGGGAAGATTGTTATGCCACCCCATCCCACAAATCGACACCAGGTTGCAGTTTTTGAGATAGCGGTGCGATTGCGAGCCTTCGCGAAGCAACATGAC
>JALXBY010000267.1:0-13803 GCA_026991215.1 Anaerolineales bacterium | reverse complement strand
CCTGTGGCCGGGCAAGATTCGGGAGCCGGACGTCTTTTTCTACCTGAAATCCCACACGGACCGCATTGGCGAGCAGGTGTGCGGCGTGCCCGACCTGGTGGTGGAAGTGCTTTCGCCTTCCACCGAGCGGGTGGACCGCATGGAGAAATTCCAGGAATACGCACAGGCCGGGGTGCAGGAATACTGGATTGTGGACCCCGACCGAGGCACCATCGAGGTGTATACCCTGGAGCGGGCCGCATACCGCCCCCTGGGGGTGTGGCACAAAGGCCAGAAGGCCCGTTCCACCCTGCTTCAGGGCTTTGAGGTCACTGTGGACGACATCCTCTCCTTCTGATGGAGGATTTCGATGAACGCCTTCTACGAACGTCACAAAGAAGAAATCGAGCGCATCCTGGCGAAATACCCCCCGGAGCACAAGCGTTCGGCCATGCTTCCCCTGCTTTACCTGGCCCAGCGGGATGAGGGCTATATCACCCGCGAGGCCATGGCCCAGATTGCGGAAATCCTGGACGTCTCCGTGACCGAAGTGGACGGCGTGGTGGGTTTCTACACCCTGCTCCACGACAAGCCCGGAGGCAAATACCGCATCCAGGTATGTACGGACCTGCCCTGCGCCCTGCGCGGCGCGGAGCAATTCCTGCACCAACTGGAGGAAGCCCTGGGCATCAAGGCCGGCGAGACCACACCCGACGGCCTGATTACCCTGGAAGAAGTGATGTGCATCGCCGCTTGCGACAAGGCCCCGGTCTTCCAGGTACAAACAGGCGAGGGCCTGACCTATTACGAGAACATGGACCTGGAGAAAACCCTGGCCCTTATTGCAGAATGGCGGAAAAAGCACACCAAGACCCCGGAAGGAAACTCCTCATAAAAAACGAAGCCGCACAAATTTGGATAGAGCAGGCCCTGCATGATTTGGATATGGCAAAGAAGAATCTGGAAGTAGGTGGATACGATGTTGCCGCTTTTTTGGCTCAACAGTGTGTCGAGAAGTTGCTTAAAGCAGCGCTGATACTGGAGGGCAAGAAGCCACCCAAAACGCATTACATTGATGTGTTGGCCCAGATCGTGGAGGTGCCACAGGAAATCTTTGAGCAAATTCTCCCTTTGACGACCGACTATTTGCTCGCGCGATACCCCGATGTGATGGGCGAGCCGCCTTACCGGCAATATACCCGTTCAATTGCTGAGTCGCGCATCCAGGCCGCCGAAACCTTTTGGGCGTACTTTCAGGAGCGATGGCTGTGATTTCCAAGATGCAGGACCCCTGGCTCCAACGATATTGGCGGGAAGTGCTCCCACGGCTGTGGAAAGAATTGAAGCCGGAAAGGGTCATCTTGTTTGGGTCACGCGTTCAGGGAAAGGCAGAAGAACCTTCCGACCTGGATGTGGTGGTGGTTTCCGAAACGTTTGCTCAAATCCCCTTTCTGGAACGATTGGCGTTTATGATGCGCCGGTTTCCCTTCCCCAAGCATGTGGATTACCTTTGCTATACCCCGGAGGAATGGCGGCGCATTTATCCCAAATCGTTCATCTTAGCGGAAGCCGTGCGTACAGGCCTGGAAGTGACCTCTGAAACCGAAATCGTCCAACAACCCACGTCGCTTCAAGCGTAAAGGAGGCTGGAATGCCCGAGAAACACCTGCTCCTGCGTCACCGCGACATCCCGGACATTCACGAACTGGAGGTCTACCGCAAGCACGGCGGGTTTGAGGCCTTCCGCAAGGCCGTTACCCAAATGACCCCGGACGAGGTCACGGAGGAGGTCAAGAAATCGGGCTTGCGGGGCCGGGGCGGCGCAGGGTTCCCCACCGGCCTCAAGTGGTCCTTCATGGACAAGAAAAACTGGCCCCACTACGTGGTGGCCAACGCGGACGAATCCGAGCCCGGCACCTTCAAGGACCGGGAAATCATGGAGCGAAATCCCTTCCAGTTCCTGGAAGGGGTGGCCATTGCCGCGTACGCAGTGCAGGCCAACCGGGCCTACATCTACCTGCGCGGGGAGTTCTGGCAAATCGCCGCGTGGCTGGACCGCAAGATTGCCGAAATGGAGGCCGCGGGCCTGCTGGGCGACAACCTTTTTGGCACGGACTACTCTCTGCGCATCTACACCCACCTGGGCGCGGGGGCCTACATCTGCGGTGAGGAGACCGCGCTGCTGGAATCCCTGGAAGGCAAGCGGGGCCAGCCCCGCGTCCGTCCGCCTTTCCCGCCCAGTTATGGCCTCTATGGTAAACCCACGGTGGTCAACAATGTGGAAACCCTGACCAACGTGCCCCTGATTATCGAGCGGGGCGCGGACTGGTACCGGACCATGGGCACGGAGAAAAGCCCCGGTCCCAAGGTGTTTTCCCTGAGCGGCCATGTGAACCGGCCCGGCAACTACGAACTGCCTTTGGGGACCACCTTCCGGGAACTCATCTTCGAGCACGGCGGCGGCATTCCGGGGGGCCGGGCCATCAAGGCCATTCTGCCCGCGGGCGCGTCTTCGGCCATTCTCCCTGCCACGGATGAGGTCCTGGACACGCCTATGGACTACGAAAGCGTGCCCAAGGTGGGCAGTTTCCTGGGTTCGGCCTCGGTCATCGTGGTAGACGAAACCGTGGACATGGCCTGGCTGGTGCGCAAGACCGTGCACTTCTTCAAGCATGAATCCTGCGGGAAATGCACGCCCTGCCGCGAGGGGACCTACTGGATGGACAAACTCATGGAGAAGATGGTCGAGGGCCGGGGCACGCCCGAAGACCTGGACATCCTGTACGATGTGGCCAAGCAAATTCAAGGCAAATGCCTGTGCGCCCTGGGCGACTTCGCGACCATGGCCGTGGTTTCGGGCATCGAGCGGTTCAAGCAGGATTTTGAACTGCACATCCGGATGCCAGCCCTGGCCCATGAAGGGTGAAATCGCCGTTCGCTGGAACGGGATGAGACGACGAGGGACCTGGAATGCAACCCATCCTGCAAACGCAGACCGTTACCCTGAACGAAGTTTTCGGGAACGGGCGGTTCTATCAAATCCCCCCGTTTCAGCGGAACTATGCCTGGGATGAGGCCCAGTGGGAAGACCTGTGGGACGACCTGCTGGTACTTTACCGAGGTGAGGAAGCCTACCACTACATGGGTGTGGTCATCTTCCAGCAGCCCTCTTCCGGTGAGGACCGTTTAATCGTGGTGGACGGCCAGCAACGTCTGGTCACGTTCGTGCTTCTGGCCCTGGCCGCGATAGTCACCTTTGAAGACTGGGCGCAACAGGGCCGGGAACCCGAAGCCAACCGAGAGCGTGCCCGCATTTTCCAGCAGCGCTTTGTGGGGGAAAAGGAACCGGCCCGTCTTCTTTATCAGAGCCGCATCCAACTCAACCGCCAGGATGACCCGTTTTTCCAGGAATACCTTCTACAAGGCCTGCAACCGGAGCACCTGAACCGACGCCCGGTTTCCCATCGCCTTCTATGGCGCGGGTTTGCCTTCTTCCGGGAACGCATCCAGGCGGCCTTCTCAAATGACGATGGAACCCGTCTGGCCGGCTTCATTCACCAGTGCACCCAGCGAGTGGTATTTACCCAGGTACTCACCGGGGATACCCTCAGCGCGTATACGATTTTCGAAACCCTGAACGCTCGTGGCACCGCACTGACGCCCACGGATTTGCTCAAAAACTACCTGTTTGCCCGCATTCAGGACCCCGCAGACCAGGACTTTGTGGCCCGCAAGTGGACGGCCCTGGTCGAAACCGTGGAATACGAACGCTTTCCGGCGTTTCTCCGGTACTACTTGAACACCCAGACGGACGACCTGGTCCGCCGGGAACGTCTGTTTCGCGTGGTGCGTCAACGCATACGCACGTCCCAGGACGTGCTCGCCTTGCTTCGTCGGCTGGAACATCTGGCCTGGCTCTATGCTGCCCTGCGCCAGTGGCAGGACCCGTTCTGGAACGATTTCCCTGAGGCATCCCTGTGGGTTCGGGACCTTCAGGTCTTCCGGGCAACGCAACACATCCCCCTGGTCATGGCCGTCTACCTGCGGTGGCTGGAGGAACCGGAACGTCGCCCGCTCTGGAGAGAACGGCTGGTTCAGGTGTTGCGTATGGCGACGGTTATCGTGGTACGCTACCTGGTGATTGGCCGCCGCAACCCCAATTTGTTGGAACGGGCCTTTCACAAGGCCGCGCGTTTCGTGATGCAGGCCGAGGCTCCGGTACCCGCGGCCGCAATTTTCTCCCACCTGGCCCCGGTTTACCCCAACGATGACACGTTTCGCGCCGCGTTCGAAGCCGCGGAACGGGCACCCCACGGCCCGGGCCAGCGCGTGGTCAAACGGCTGCTCTTGGCCCTGGAACAAGCCATGGGCGGCGTCCAGGCTGACCTGGACGACCCCCAAATCACGGTGGAACATATCGCGCCTGAGCGTTCCCCCTGGCCCTCGCGGGATTTCGATTTGACGCAACGCCTGGGAAACCTTACCCTATTGGAAGCCGCGTTGAACCGGGAAGCCGGAGACCGGCCTTTTGAGGAGAAACGCCACATTTACGCAAAAAGCCGTTTCCTCATGACCCGTAAAATCGCCGAGTACCCCGTTTGGGATGCCGATGCCTTGCGGCGGCGCCAGCGGGAAATGGCCCGTTATGCATTGCAGGCCTGGCGTTTGGATTACGGAGGTACGGCCCCATGACCACCGCGGCGGTGCTGGAAACACACCTGGTGCAAGACCTGCCCTATCTGGCCCGGCATCCGTATGTGGCGCGAGTGGGCGGCTGGCGCGTGGAGGATTACCTGCGGGAGGCGCCTGAAAACCGCCGCTGGGAGTTCGCCTACGGGGAGGTGCTCATGTATTCGCCAGCCACAGCCGAGCATCAGGATGTGGTGTGGTTTTTGGCCTACCTGGTATTTTCCTGGATGCAGGCCCGGAATTGGCAGGGCAAGATACTTCTCGCCCCGGCCGCGGTGCAACTGGCCGAGGATTTGATTCGGGAGCCGGATATCAGCGTCTTCCGCCCCGAAGATGCGCCTAAGGTCACGGGCGTGCCGGTAAAGGTCCTGCCTGTGCTGGTGGTGGAGGTCACCAGCCCCTCAACCCGTACGGTGGACCTGGTGGAAAAGGCCCAGGAGTACGCCTCGGTGGGCATTCCCGAATACTGGGTGGTGGACCTACCCCGGAAGCGCTTTGTGGGGCACGCGCTGGAGGCCGGGCGTTACCGGGTTTCCGAACTCTCGCGCGGGCGCTGGGTGAGCGCGGTGATCCCCGGCTTCTGGCTGGACGTGGCCTGGCTGTGGCAACACCCCCTGCCGGACGTGCAGAAATGTTTGCGGGAAATTACAAGGCAAGGCAGATAAGTAACGAAAATGCATTGCAATCCTCGTGGGTCTGCCTTATTGCAAGGAGTGCCAAAATCTGAATTGACCCTCTTGAGCACATCGGGATGAAGCAACTCCACCTCTATGTGGATGAAACGGGCCAAGACACAAAAGGCGAGTTCTTTTTAGTTGCTGTAGTTATCGTAGAGCGACACTTTCGTGAACAAGCAGAACGGTTTTGCCAGCAAATTGAAGTTCGGACCGGAAAACGAACTAAATGGACAAAAACCAAGAAGTCAATTCGCTGGAGTTATATAGAGGAAGTGCTTCAGGCAGAAGTAGAGGGGATGAGCATAAAAATCGTTGAGTTTCGTGATACCGAGATGAAATATCTGAATATGATGGCGCAGGCTCTATATGAAGTGCTTCGCCAATTTGATGAAGAGAAGACTTTGCGCATCAAAATCTATGTGGATGCCCTTTCAAAAACTCAAGCAAAACGGATAGGTGCAGAGTTGCGACAACGCTTGCAAAACACCAAGCAGCCGGGACGTATATGGGGCCTGTCGGTACGGGGTATACGTACGGAGGCAAGCAGCGCCCTGCTTCGCTTGGCTGATGCTTTATGTGGATTTGCGCGAGCAGTGGCACAAAAAGAACCTCACGCCATGGCTTTGTGGAGGAAGTATGGACATCGTCTTCACTGGATTGAGGTAAATAATTAAGAAAGCGGCCGGCCTTCAACCGACCGCTCCTCCCAAATTGGGGTAAGGCCTATCCCCTTGCGGGGCAGCCACCCATACGGGCAGTTTTCGGCCTAAAGGGTACTACAATTGTAACGGTACGTGATGTGGTGTCAAGCAAAAAAATTTACTCACGAGTCCGCGAAGTGTAGAAGTCACGCCTAATTTTCTCAGGTGCATTGAAGCCTAAAGCGCTGTGAGCAACGGAGGTTGCCATGTCCCAACAGGTCACCCTGACCATCGACGGCAAGCAGGTTACCGTGCCCGCGGGCATCACCATCGTTGACGCGGCCCGGCTGGCCGACATCGACATCCCCGTGTTTTGCTATCACCCCAAGATGGAACCCGTGGGCATGTGCCGCATGTGCCTGGTGGAAGTCGGCCTGCCCGAACGGGACCGGGCGACCGGCGAAATCCTCCGCAACGAGGATGGCTCGCCCAAGATTCGCTTCTTCCCCAAACTGCAAACGGCCTGCACCATGCAGGTCCAGGAAGGCATGGTCGTGATCACGAACTCGGAACAGGTGGCCCGCGCGCGGAAGGACATCCTGGAGTTCCTGCTCACTTCCCACCCCCTGGACTGCCCCATCTGCGACAAGGGCGGCGAATGCCCCCTGCAGAACCTGACCTACGCCTACGGCCCCGGCACCAGCCGCTTCCCCTATGAGTTCAAACTCCACCTGCCCAAACGCGTGCCCCTGGGCGACCTCATCATCCTGGATCGGGAGCGGTGCATCATCTGTGGCCGGTGCGTGCGCTTCCAGGAGGAAATCGCCGAAGACCCGGTGCTGGCCATCGACGGACGGGGCCGGGCTTCCTACATCATCACCACCTCGGACCCGCCCTTCGATTCCTACTGGTCCGGCAACACCACCGACATCTGCCCCGTGGGCGCGCTGACCACCACAGACTTCCGCTTCGACGCCCGGCCCTGGGAGATGTTCCACGCGGCTTCCGTGTGCAACCTGTGTCCCGTGGGTTGCAACATCATGCTGGATATCCGCCGCGAACCCGAATTGGACGGCCGCTTCGCGGTGCAGCGGGTCATGCCCCGGCAGAACGAGTACGTGAACGAAATCTGGATTTGTGACAAGGGCCGGTTTGCCGCGTACCACTTCGCCCAGTACGGCCAGCGGCTCACCCAGCCCTTAGTGCGGGAAAACGGAGAACTCCGGCCCGCCACGTGGCAGGAGGCCCTCAGCAGGGTCGCCCAGGCCTTCCAGGAGGCCGGGCAGGACCTGGTCACCCTGGTTTCCGGCCGGCTCAGCAACGAAGACCTCTTCAATCTGGCCCGCCTGACGGACCACCTGGGCGGTCGCAAAGTGCTGGACACCTTCCTCGCGGGCGGCGACTGGACGGACAAGGTGGGCCTGGGTGCGGGCCATGACCCCAGCCGCTGGGGTGCGGGACACGTCATCCTGGTGGTGGCCAGCGACCTGGAGGAGGAAGCGCCCCTGGCCTGGCTCCGGGTGAAGGAGGCCGCGCAACGGGGCGCGACCCTGATTGTGCTCAACCCGCGGCCCACGAAAATTGAACGCCACGCGGCCCACGTGGTGCGCTACCGGTACGGCGAGGAAGTCCAGGCCCTGCTGGGACTGCTGGCGGAAGACAGCCCCTGGCGCGAGACCATCCAGGAAGCCGAAAACCTGCTCATCTTCTACGGGCAGGAAGGGATGGACCTGGAGACTTCCGGGGCCCTGGCTCGCGCGGCCGCGCGATTACTTCTGGAAACCGGTCACGCGGGCAAGGCCGAGAGCGGCCTGGTCGCGGTCTGGCCCCGCAACAACGACCAGGGTGCGTGGGACATGGGCTTCCGGCCCGCCGCGAACCTGGCCGAAACCCTGGCCGCGGCCAAGGCCCTCTACGTGGTGGCCGCGGACCCCGCGGGCGACGACCCCGCGCTGGCCGCGGCCCTGGAGCGCGCGGGCTTCCTGGTGGTGCAGGACCTCTTCCTCACTGAGACCGCGCGGCTGGCCGATGTGGTGCTTCCGGCCCAGGCATATATCGAACGGGGCGGCACGTATACGAACCTCTTCCGCCGGGTGCAGCGCTTCTACCCCGCGGTGCCAGCCCTGGAAGGCACCCAAGCCGATTACGCCATCGTCGCCGCGCTGGGCCGCATGCTGGACCTGGACCTGCCCCGAAGCACCTCCAAGGTTTTCGCGGCCCTGGCCCAACAGGTGCCGGCCTACCGCGGCCTCTCCTACCAGGACCTGACCAAAGTGGAACCCCAGTTCCCGCCCGTCTCCAGGGAGTACCTGCACTACGCGGGCACGGTCTACGAGAACACCCAGGGCCTGGGCGTGGCCCTGCCCAACGCGCTTCAGCGTGGGGAAGAAGTCGCCGCGCCTGAAGTCCCCGCGGCCACGGCGGCAACCCCGGCCCAACAGGGCCTGCTCGCGGTGCCCATCACCCGCCTGTACGACCGGGGCACCCTGGTCGCCTGGTCCGACACTTTAGCCCCACGGCTCCCCCAGGAACCCTGGGTCTGGCTTGCGCCCGAAACGGCCCAGTCCCTGGGCCTGGAAGACGGCGCGCTGGCCCGACTGGAACTCCGGGGGATGCCCTACACGGTGCGGGTCAAAGTGAACCCGGCCGTGCCCGCCGACGTGGTTCTGGTCCCCCGTTCGGTGGGGGTGGCTTTGAACGGGTCGCAGCCGGCCTCCTTCCAGGCCATGGAAGCCGTGGGCCAGCCGGCATAAACGGCGGCCGGGGTCTGGCACCTTTCCCAAAAAGAAACAACGCCGCCCATGCCCCGCGCGGGCATGGGCGGTTGACGTTTCCCCAAGATTTCGACCCCAATCTGCAGGCGGAGGGGGTGGGATTCGAACCCACGGTGGGCCGGTCAGGCCCACAGCGGTTTTCGAGACCGCCGCCTTCGTCCACTCGGCCACCCCTCCGAGCGCGCCCCCATTATACCGGCGCCTTGACGCCCCCTCAACCCGTCCAGTATGATAGCCCCGCACCCCTGTCTGGAAGGAGGCGTATATGGCCATTGAAGTGACCGCGTTGCGCAAGGGCGTCACCTTTGAAATGGACGGCACGGTCTATCGGGTGTTGGAATATCATCACCACAAACCCGGTCGGGGCAAGGCCTTCATCAAGGTCAAGGCGCGGGACCTGCGCACCGGCACCATCGTGGAAAAGACCTTCCTCTCCGGCAACGAGGTCCAGGAAGCCCCCATGGACTACCGGGAGGCCCAGTATCTGTATTCCGACGGCACGAATTACGTCTTCATGGACAACGAAACCTACGAGCAGTATGCCATCCCCGCCCAGGTGCTGGGGGATGCCGTGTATTACCTGAAGGAAGGCATGGAGGTCAAAATCGCCTTCTACAAGGGGGAAGCCCTGGACATCGAACTTCCGACCACGGTGGACCTGGAAGTGGTGGAAGCCGAGGCCGCGGTCAAGGGCGATACCGCCACCGGCCTGACGAAAAAGGTCAAGACCGAGACCGGCCTGGTGGTCGAGGTGCCCCACTTCGTGGAACGGGGGGACATCATCCGGGTGGATACCCGCGACGGCTCCTACGTCACCCGTGTGAAGCGTTGAAGGTCCAACCCCTGCCCAAGGAGCCACGGCCATGGCCGAGGAGAAACCCACCATCACCTGGGACGACTTCGCGAAGGTGGCCATGCGCGTGGGCCGGGTGATTCGCGTGGAACCCTTCCCCGAAGCCCGCAAGCCGGCCTACAAACTCTGGATCGACTTCGGCCCCTACGGGGTCAAGAAGAGTTCGGCCCAACTGCCCCGGTGGTACCCGGACCCCAAGGTCCTGGAGGGCCGGCTGGTGGTGGCGGTGACCAACCTGCCGCCCAAGAAAATCGGCCCCTTCTGGTCCGAGGTCCTGGTGCTGGGGGCCATTCAATCCGATGGCCGGGTGGTGTTGCTACAGCCCGACGCGGAAAGCGAACTGGGCGCGCCCATCGCGTAATTCCCTCAGGGAAAACCCATCATGCCCCGACGCACCACATGGCTTTACGTGCCCGGCGACCAGGAGCGCAAACTGGCCAAGGCCGCGGACCTGGACACCGACGTGGTCTGCCTGGACCTGGAGGACGCGGTGGCCCCGGACCGCAAAGACGCGGCCCGTGGGCTTGTGGCCCAGGTCCTGGAGCGTCAGGACTTCCGGGCCGAGGTCTGGGTCCGGGTCAACGCGCTGAACACGCCCTGGGCCGAGGCGGACCTGGCCATGGTGGGCCAGGTCCTGCCGCGTGTGCGGGGGGTGCTTTTGCCCAAGGTGGAAGCCCCGTGGATGGTGCATCGGGCCGCGTGGCACCTGGCCCTGGCCGAAGAAGCCCACGGCCTGCAGCCCGGCAGCGTCCCCCTGGCCGTGTTGCTGGAAACCCCGCTGGGGGTGCTGCGGGCCGAGGTTGTGGCCCAGGCCAGCCCGCGGGTCCAGGTGCTGCTCTTTGGCGCGGAGGACTTCGCCGCGGCCCTGGGCGCGGAACGCACCCCCCAGGGCCAGGAAGTCGCGGTGGCCCGCCAGTGGGCGCTTTTGACGGGCAAGGCCCTGGGCAAGCAGGTCATCGACATGGTTTACGTGGCGTACCGGGACCTGGAGGGGCTGCGGAAGGAAGCCGAAGCCGCGGCGCGGCTGGGCTTCGACGGCAAGCAAATCATCCATCCGGCCCAGGTGCCGGTGGTGCGGGAAGCCTTTACACCTGCGCCCGAACGCCTGGCCTGGGCGGAAAAGGTCTGGCAGGCCTACCAGGAGGCCCGGCGGTCCGGGCAGGGGGTCTTCGTGGTGGAAGGGAAAATGATTGACCCGCCGCTCGTCCTCCAGGCCCGACGGCTCTTGGAGCGCGGCGGGCGTTTGTAACCGCTTCCCTTGTGACCTTCAAGGCAGCGGGAATAGGGGGAACCAATCAGGCCTCGGCCGCGGCTTCGGCCGCCTCGTCACCCTCGGACGCGGCCTGCTGCCGGCGAAGCCGGCGGGTGGTTTCTTCCAGAAGGATGGTCCCCTGCTCCCGCACTTCACCCAGGCGCTCCTGCAGTTCTGAACTGATTTCCTCGATGCGGGAGCGCAACTCCTGCAGGGCTTCCTCGGCCTTGCGCCGGGCTTCTTCGGTGCTGGAAAGGGCCTTTTCCCGCAGGTACGCGCTCTTTTCCCGCAAGGCGCTCCGGGTCTCCTCGCCCGACTGGGGCGCATACAGCAACCCAATCAACGCGCCCAAAGCACCGCCCACCAACAAGCCCGCCAGGAAAGCGCCAAAATCGTTGCGTTCGGCCATGGGTTCACCTCCCAGGTTGGGTTGATTCCGGTAAAGCATTATAGACGCTTTGCCCCATTTTCCCAGGGCCAAGCCCGCGTAAACGCCCGCCTTTTGTCACCCCTTCGGGCTGGGGAAAGCGGCCAGGGGTTCCGGCCCCACCGTCCGCGGGGCCAATGATTTGGTAAAATGAGGCCGTGGGAGGCCGCCATGGGGCACCCTTTGGACGACGTGGTCCTGGTCTTGAACGGGAACTACGAACCTCTGCACGTGTGTACGGTGCGGCGGGCCATGGGCCTCTTGTGGCAGCGGAAAGCCCAGTTGGTGTTGAACGGACGGGGGTATATCCACACCGTCAACGCGCGCTTCCCTATCCCTTCGGTGATTCGGCTGAATTACATCGTACGGCGGCCCCGGCCCCGGATACGGCTGAGCCGGCGGGAAATCTTCCGTCGGGATAACTACACCTGCCAGTACTGCGGCAAGCAAGGTCCACCGTTGACCATCGACCACGTCATCCCCAAGGAACGGGGCGGCCCAACCACCTGGACCAACGTGGTCACCGCATGCCCGGCCTGCAACCACCGGAAAGGCAACCGCACCCCGCAGGAGGCCGGGATGCCCCTGCGTCGGCCGCCCCAACCGCCGCCCAACTATGCCCTGTATCGCTTCCAGCACTACTTGCAGGCCCATGAAGAGTGGCGTCCCTTCCTGGAAGGGTGGTGATGGATACCGCGCGCCCTGGATTGCGGCCACGCAGAGCCATGGGCCGTGATGGTGTTCGCGAGCCTCGCTGAGGCCCGGGACCGCATCGGGCTTCCACCCACCGCCGAGGGAGGAGCATGGCGCTCAAGTTCAAAAGGCAGAAAAAGAAGGCCAAGGCCGGGCCACAACCCGAACCCGAAGAAAGCCAGGAGCCAGTCCGCCTACAACCGCCGACCTTTTGGTGGGTTTACCTGGTGGTCGGCGGGCTTTGGAGCCTGGCCTTGCTCGTGGCTCGCGAGCAGGTTCCCCTGCTGGCCCGCTGGCCCTTCCTGGCCCCGGTGTTTGGCCTGCCGCTGGCCTACCTCCTCGGCGGCTGGTTCGCCCGCCGCTGGGAGCGGTTCTACCTGCGCTTCACCCTCCCGGTGGAAGAACGGGGGGAACTGGACCGGTTGTTCACCCATTACCAGGCCTTCCGCCGGGGGCACCACGGCCCCGCGTTGATGGTCCGCCATGGCCTGCCCCTGGAGACCTACCGCCCCAAGGCCGCCGTGGGCCTGCCCAAACTCCTGGTGATGGATGGGCAGAGCGCGGTGGTGTACACCCTCTCGGACCGGACCCAGGTGCTGGGGCCTGGGGTGCACTTCCTCCGCGCCGACGTCGAACTCAAGGCCTTCGTGGACCTGCGGGAGTACCGCATCACCATCCCCTTCGAGGAAACCGAGGCGCAACTCAAGGACCGGGTGCCCATCCGGGCCCGCCTCTTCCTCATCGTGCACCTGGACGACTTCTCCATCCCCGACGGTTGGGACAGGGCCGCCATCGCGAACATCCGCCAACGCTGGCGGCACATCTACGGGGCCTCCCAGGAGGCCTTGCAGCGGCAGGGGTTCCCCCACCTATTGGGCTTTGGGCACCCCCGTTCCGTACTCCGGGCCTATGGCTACGTCCCGGTGGAGGAAATGACCCTGCCCTGGTGGACCCTGGCACGGGAGAAAGCCCTCCAGGTATGGCGGGAGAAGGTGGCGGAGTACACCCTGGACCAGTTGTTCCCGCCGGCCTGGAAGATGGACCCCGACCCCGATTACCGCACGGGGTTCGAGAAACTGCGGGCCGCGTTCTCCCGCGCGCTGACCCAGCCCGGCCAGGCCGCGTTCGACGACCTGCTGGAAAAGGGGCTGCGGGTGCGGGTGGCCTCCATCGCCGCGGTCCAGTTGCGCACCGAGGACGAACGCAATCTGATGCGGACCTTTTGGGACCCCGTCTACCAGTACTACGAAAAGGAATCCCGCCGCATTCACAAGGCCTTTGAGGAGCGCCAGTGGCTGGCCCAGACCCAGTCCCGCCTGGAGTGGCTGCTCCATATCGCGCGGCTGCTTCAGGAACACCCGGACCAGTACCCGCGGCTGCGGGAAGCACTGGCGGCCATCCGGCAGGGCGCACCGGGGGACTTCCTCCCCGTGGAGGGCGATGAGGAAACCCTCCGGGAGGCCCTGCATGTGATGCTGAACGCGTGGCAGCACAATCCCAAGGCGCCGCTGACGTTCCAGGATAAGACCCGGTTGTTGCAGTTGCTGACCTGGCTGGAGGACCGAAGCGATGGCCAAAGGTCCCCAACGTGACGAACGTTGGGTGCTCTTGAAAATCCTCCTGGGCGTGGGGAAGGACGCCCTGACGGGCACGCTGCGGTCGTGGCGGCGTCGGCCCGCGTCCGAATCCCCTTCCCCGCCGCCTTCCCCGCCATCTTCCCTGCCGCCTGAAGTCGAAGCGAAACTTCCGCAGCAGCCCCCGGAGGACAGGGACGCGGCGGTCGCGGCCTCCGACGACCGCCGCGTCCCTGTCCTCCGG
>JALXBY010000266.1 GCA_026991215.1 Anaerolineales bacterium | reverse complement strand
GTGGTCGGTGGTCGGTGGTCGTTGGTCGTTGGTCGTTCGTCGTTCGTCGGTGGTCGGTGGTCGGTGGGGGTTAGGGAGTGGGGGTTTTGCGGGCGATGTAGAAGGTGTAGGCCCCATTCGGCGCGGTGGCTTCCCGTAGCAGGGTGCGCAACCACAGCACGACGGGCACCAGGTTCCAGCGATAGGGGGCCAGCACCCAGCGGCCGGTGAGTTTCTTGCTCACCAGGCTGGGGAGGCCCAGGTAGTGGCCCCATTCCAGGGCGTGCAGGGCTTTGGGCGGGAAGTAGTGCCACCACCGAACCACCTGGAACCCGGCCCGTTCCAGCCGGGGGAGCCAGACCTCCGGTGGGTCGCAATGCACGTGGCGGGAAACCCGCTGGAACCAGGCCCGGTAACGCCGGGCCAGACCGTGCAGGCCCATCCACTCCCATACGCGGGCCAGGCTCAGGTACGTCTCGAAGCGGTGGTTGGGCACGGAGAAGACCAGCCAGCCGCCCGGCCGCAGGACCCGTGCCGTCTCCTGAAGCACGGCATCCAGGTGGGGGATGTGTTCCAGCACCGAGTTGCTGACCACCGTGGCGAAGAAACCATCAGGGAAGGGCATGGCCGCGCCGTCCGCGCAGACCAGCCCACTGTGGGCCTGCCACCTCTTGGCTTCCCGCAAGGGGGACCACCACGGGTCCAGGCCCACGGGTTGGCGTTCCGCGTAGGCATGGGCCGCGAAGTGCCCATCCCCACAGCCCAGGTCCAGGATGGGGCCGGGCAAATCCAGCAGCCGGAAGAAGTAGGCCTCGAAGGTGCGCAACAAGGCCCGGAAGAAGGGAATGTCGGTGACCTGCTGCCAGAGGAGGTCCAGGGGAACAGGCCCCTTTGGAGGAAGCGGCTGGCGGGCGATGGGAATGGATTGGACCTGCGTCCCCAGGGTGTTGGCTCCAGCCATGGGCGGCCTGCACTTTTCGGGTTTTCAAACTCTTCTGGGGAGGAAACCAGGGGTCAGTGGCCGCTGTGTTCGTCCCAGCGCTGCAGGTCGGGGTAGGCCCAGGGGTCGTCCTTGGGGCCGTAGGGTAGAAGCAGGAACCAGGTGACCAGAAGCAGCACCACCATGGTGAGCACGACAAGGGCGGTGAAGTTCATCGTTGACCTCCTGGGTGGTAGTTCGGGGCACGGCATTAGTGTACCATGCGGGCCAGCCGGTCCAGCAGTGGGGGACCCAGAATCAACAGGCCCACTACGGCCGCGGCCATGGCCGCGAGAAGCACGCCACCGGCCGCGAGGTCCTTGGCCCGGCCGATGGCCGGATGGGGTTCGGGGTGCAAGGCGTCCAGCGCGGCTTCCAGCGCGCTGTTCAGGGCTTCGGCCGTCCACACCAGGCCCATGGCCAGCAGCAGGGGCGGCCACTCCCGGCGGGGGATTTGCAGCCACAGCCCCAGGGCAACCACCGCGAGGGTGGCCGCGAGGTGCACCCGGGCATGGACCTCGCCCCGTACCAGGAAGCCGATGCCCCGCAGCGCCACCCAAAAGGCCCACACCCGGCGGCGCCATCCGTGGAGGGTATCGGGGCGCGGGGCATGCGTTGGGGCGCGGTTCATGGGCCAAGGACGTGCTCGCATCCTTCGCGGCGGAGCAGGCGCGCCTGCGCTTCCCACATGGTTTGGCGGGCTTCGGGCGTTTCGTCGTCGTAGCCCAGCAGGTGCAACACCCCGTGCAGGGTGAGCAGGCACATCTCTTCTTCCCAGGGGTGGCCCAGGCGCTGGGCCTGCTCCTGAGCCACGGGGACGCAGACCAGCACGTCCCCCAGGTACAGGCGGCCGGTTTCTGGGTCCGGCGTGCCATCGGGGAAGGCCAGGACGTCGGTATCCCGCCCGGTGCCCCGGTAGCGCAGGTGGTAACGGCGCATGGTTTCCCGGCCCACCAGGTGGAGGGTCAGGTCCACGGCGTCCGGGTCCAGGTCGTGCTGTTGCAGCGCGGCGCGGAGCAGGGCCTCCCAACGGGGCCGGTAGACCGATGCCGACCAGGTGGGGTCTTCGCTTTGCCAGATGACCATCCTCGGCTCCGGAAGGGTTACTTGCGGACGGACGAAGTCACCTTGCTGCTCCCGGCCGGGATGAAGCGCACGGGACCCTGGCCTGCTTTGTTGTCTTCCGATTCGTAACGAATGCGGTGATGGTAAATCCCGACCAGGACGTGGACGAAGGCGTCCTCGATTTTGCGCAGTTCTGCGATGCTCAGGCCGGAGTTGTCCAGTTCGCCTTCCCGGGTGCGGAGGTCGATGCTATCCCGCACCAGGCGGCGGATTTCCTCGACCGAATCCGGGTTGGCGGCCCGGACCCGGGCTTCGCTGATGTCGGCCAGCATGAGGATGGCTGTTTCCTTGGAGCGGGGCTTGGGGCCGGGGTAGGCGAAGTCCTCGATGTTCACCCGGCTGGCGTCGCCCCCCATGGCTTCGATGGCCCGTTTGTAGGGCATGAAGACCACCGTAGTCCCATGGTGCTCCGCGATGAAGTCCCGGATGCGTTTGGGCAGGCGGTAACGGGCCGCGAGTTCCAGCCCTTTGGGGACGTGTTCCTTGATGAGGTGGGCCGCGGTCCAGGGGTCAACCCTGGTCAGGGGATTGGTGGTATCTGGCGTTTGGTTCTCGACGAAGACCGAGGGGTTGTACAGTTTGCCCACGTCATGGTACAGGCCCCCGACCCGGCAGAGGAAGTCGTCCGCGCCGATGGCCCGGGCGGCCTGTTCGGCCAGGCTGGCCACCATCAGGCTGTGCTGGTAGGTGCCGGGGGCCCGGCGCATGAGTTCCTGCAACAAAGGATGGTCCGGGCGGGCCAGGTCCATCAGGTGCAGGTGGGTGACCTGGCCGGTCATGCTCCCCGCCAGGTAATCGACGAACAGCCCGATGCCGCTGACGAGGAAGGCGGAGAGCACGAAGGCCGGCAGCATACCAAACCAGCGGTCCAGGGGCCATCCGGTGGCAAAGGCCGGAAAGGCCGAAGTCAACAGGCTGAACACGGCCAGCACGAAGCCGGTGTAGAAATACTCCCGCAGGCCCCGGAAGTGGTGCAGGGGCAGCAGGAGCGCGAAGGAAAGGATGGCGTAATAGAGGAAGAAGGCCAGCCCGCCGGGTTTGTCCAGGAAAAGGGAAAGGGCAAGGCTCCAGGTCCAGAGCAGGCCGGAGGTCAGGTCCCTGGCCAGGAACAGGGGCGGCAGACCGATGAGGGGGATGGGCAGCACGAAGAGCACCCAGGAAGGCACCCGGTAGAACAGGAACCCGTATTGGGCATACGCGACGGAAACCAGCAAGAACAGCGCGGGGAAGGCCAACTCTTTCCAGGTTTTGCTGTGGGTGTAGTGGTAACTCAACAGCGCGGCAATCCACACCAGGAGCAACGCGGCCCGGGCCAGCAGGCCGGGCAGGTCGATGCGCGTCAGGCCCAGGGTTTCCAGCAGCGCGTAGACCTGGGGGGTGACTTCCTGCCCCTGGTAGACCAGCACATCCCCCGGCAGGTAGACGCCTGCCCGTGCGGCTTCCCGCACGTTGCTGAAGTATTTGCTCAGCAGGCGCACGACCAAAAAGGTGGTATCAGAGGCGGTATCGGCGGGCAGCCAGGGTTCGATTAGGCGGTAGAGGGCTTCGGGGTCGGTGGGGATGTATGTGTACTGCAGCAAGCGGGCGCTGACCTGCAGGGTGGCCCGGTACACTTCGGCCCATCGGTCTTCCGGCAGGCTCAGCCACATCTGGGCTTCTTCCGGGGTCAGGGGCAGCCGTTGCAGCAGCAGGAGTTCCTGGACCTTCTCTTCATCGGAGAGGTAGGCGGCCTTGCGAATCAGGGCGATGAAGTCGAGGCTTTCCTCCAGGCCCTGGTAATAGGCCATGGCCTGGGCGGTGTCCAGGGCCAGGGTCGCGGCTGCGTTTTCCCGCTCAAGACGGATGGGGGTAAGGACGGTGAACGCGGCGGGGCGTCCCAGGGCAAAGGGCGGGGTGACGAGGAGGCGCCAGTACGGAGCCAGCCATGCCAGGAGCCAGGCAACCCCAAAAAGCAACAATCCGAAGCGTCGAGCAAGGCGAATCATCGGCTTGGGCCCCAGAGGGGATGCAAAACGCGACGTCCGTTCGTGACACCCAACATCGACCCCGCCGGTTTCCCGCGAGGGTTTTCATTATACCTTGCTGTTCCCCGGCCTTCTTCAGGCGCTTCCACAAAAGGTTGGAGACGCCAGGGGAGGGCCGCATACCCCCCTGGGTTCCGGGCTTCTGGACGTCGCCTGCCGCGCCTCCCCCTTCAACTGGGCTTTTGCACGGGGAGCTCGATGATGAAGGTGCTCCCCCGGCCCCGACCGGGGCTTTCGGCCCAGATGCGGCCGCCGTGGGCCTCCACCAGGAGCCGGGCAATGGTCAGCCCCAGGCCGCTGCCGCCGTAGGCCCGGGACCGGGAG
>JALXBY010000265.1 GCA_026991215.1 Anaerolineales bacterium | reverse complement strand
GCCGCCCGCCGACCGCGCCCCTCTGTATAATCCCCCTGCGTCACCCTACGAGGAGGCTGGCCATGCTGGACGTGACCTTCCTGGGCACCTCAGCCTCCGCACCCGCGGCCCGGCGGGGGTTGCCCGCGCATCTGGTGCAATACGGCCCCTTTCGGTTCCTGGTGGATTGCGGCGAAGGGACCCAACGGCAGATCCTGCGTTCTGGTCTGGGGTTTCGCAACCTGCAGTACGTATTGCTCACCCACGGCCACCTGGACCACATCCTGGGTCTGGGGGGGCTGGTGTCCACTTTTCTCCGGTGGGAAAGCGTGCCTTCCCTGGACATCTTCGCCGGACCCAAGACCCTGGAACGGGTCCGGGACCTGCTCTTTCGGGTCGTCCTGCGGGATGCCCGACCAGCCATGCCGCTGCGGTTGCACCCCATCCAGCCCGGTCCCATCTGGCAGGGCCGGGACCTGACCATCCACGCCTTCCCCGTCTGGCACAAGGGGACCGAAGCCTTTGGGTTCGTGTTCCAGCAACACCCCCGCCGGCCGTTTTTGGTGGAAAAGGCGGAAGCCCTGGGCATCCCTCCGGGCCCCTGGCGGCGGGACCTGGTGGAAGGCAGGACCGTGACCCTACCCGATGGGCGCACCATCCACCCGGACGAGGTGCTGGGCCCGCCCAGGCCGGGCATCAAGTACGTGCACATTGGGGATATCGGCCGGGTAGACGATGCAGTCCTGGAGCACGTGCAGGGGGCGCATGTGCTGGTCATCGAGGCCACGTATTTGGAGGAAGAGGCGGACCTGGCCCGCCGCTTTGGACACATCACCGCGCGGATGGCGGCGCAACTGGCCCGGGATGCCGGGGTCCAGTGGCTGGTGTTGACCCACCTTTCCCGCCGCTACAGCGAACAGGCGGTACTCCGAGAAGCCCAGGCCATCTTCCCCCACGTATGGGTCGCCCGGGATTTCGACCGTCTCCACATCACCCGGGAAGCCATCCGCTTCGAGCGCCCGGAACGTACACCGCCGTGTTGACCGCGCTTCAACAAGGTCAGAACAGGACCCGACGATGGCCAGCCATTGGGAGATACAAACAGGGCGGCCCTGCCATCTCGGGCCGCCCTGTTCGCCATTGATGGTCAGCGTCCCTTATTCCTCCTGGGTCAGCCGCAGGGCCGGCTTCTTGGCCTGCCGCACCACCCAGGCCAGCACCGCGACCAGGAGCAAAATCACCACCACCACGCCGAAGGTCAGTTCGTACTGCACCACGATGGGCGCGATGATGACCGAGACCAGGTTGACCACCTTGATCATGGGGTTCATGGCCGGGCCGGCCGTGTCCTTCAAGGGGTCGCCGACCGTATCCCCAACGACCGAAGCCTTGTGCCGTTCCGAACCCTTGCCCAGGTTCTTCTCCGGTTGCTTGGGTTCGTCTTCGATGAGTTTCTTGGCGTTGTCCCAGGCGCCGCCCGCGTTGTTCATGAACACCGCGAGGAGTTGACCCGCGACAATGGCCCCGGCCAGGAACGCGCCCAGGGCCTCAGCCTTCAGCCACAGCCCCACGATGATGGGCGTGACCACGCCCAGCAAAGCCAGGGGCAGCAGTTCCTTCTGGGCCGTGGCCGTGGAAATCCCCACCGCCTTCTGGTAATCCGGCTTGACCTTGCCCTCCAGCACGCCCATGCGGAACTGCCGGCGCACCTCCAGCACGATGGCCGACGCGCCGCGGCGCACGGCCTGAATCGCGAAGGAGGAAAAGAGGAAGGGCACGGTCCCGCCGATGAGCAGGCCCACGAACACTTCGGGGATGTTGATGCGGATGCCCGTGGTCTCCAGCCACTGGGCCTGAGGAATCCCCAGGGCTTTCTGGGCCCGGGTGACGTCCACCAGGTAGGACGCGAACAGGGCCACGGCCGCGAGCACCGCGGTGCCAATGGCCAGACCCTTGGTAATGGCCTTGGTCGTGTTCCCCACCGCATCCAGGTGGTCCAGGATGCTCTGGGCCTTCTCGGTCTCCTCGTCGTCCATGCCGGTCCAGGCCATCTCCGCGATGCCGCCGGCGTTGTCGGCAATGGGGCCGTAGGAGTCCATGGCCACGATGTTGCCGGTGAGGGTCAGCAACCCGATGCCGGCCAGGGCCACACCGTAAAGCACGAACACCACCTGGGTCGCAGGGTCAACGGGCATGCCCAGGAAGATGGCCACGGAGACCATGACCGTGGCCGCGATGGCCAACGCCGACCACACCGAAGACTCCAGGCCCACCACCAGGCCCTGCAGGATGACGGTCGCGGAGCCGGTCTCGGCCGCGTTGCGGATTTCCTGCACCGGGCTGTAGGTGGTGCCGGTGAAGTAGTTCGTAATGCGGTCGAGCACGGTGGCCAGGACCAGGCCCACCAGCACGGCCAGAGGCGCCCGCCACCAGCCGCCAATCAACTGGCCCTGCTGCACGATTTCCAGGTAGTAATAGCCAAAGGCCACGACCAGGATGGCCGAAATCACCGCGGAAATGACATAGCCCCGGAAGATGGCCTTCATCGCGTCGCGGGGCGCGGAGGGCACTTCGTCCACCAAATAGGTGCCCACGATGGAAGCCAGCACGCCAATGGCCCGCACCACCAGGGGGAAGACCACCCAGGCCAGGGACCCGGTCGCGGCCCACAGGGCCAGACCGAGAATCAGGGCCGAGACGATGGTCACTTCATAGGATTCAAAGATGTCCGCGGCCATGCCCGCGCAGTCGCCCACGTTGTCACCCACCAGGTCGGCGATGACCGCGGGGTTCCGCGGGTCGTCTTCAGGGATGCCGGCTTCCACCTTACCCACCAGGTCCGCGCCCACGTCCGCGGCCTTGGTGTAGATGCCGCCGCCCACCCGCATGAAGAGGGCCAGCAGCGTACCGCCGAAGCCAAAGCCCAGGAGCACGTCGGGCGCGGCAATCTGGTAGACCATGAAAATCAAGGTGCCGCCCAGAAGCCCCAGCGCGTTGGTGAGCATCCCGGTGATGGTGCCGGCCCGGAAAGCAATCTGCAGGGCCTCTCGGAAGGAACGACGGGACGCCGCGGTGACCCGCACGTTGGCGGCCACGGCAACCCGCATCCCCAATTGGCCGACGGCTAAGGAGGAAAAGGCCCCCAGGATGAAAGCCACAGCCCGGCCAAAGCCCACCAACAGGCGGATGCGGTTGATGTCGGTGACCCCACGGGCTTTGTAGAACTCCAACGCTTCCGGCGTGGGCTTGACGATGTACACGGAGAAGAACAACGCCACGGTCAACAGCACGATGAAGGGCAGAATGGCCTTGAACTGCTGGCGCAGGTAGGCTTCCGCACCGTCCCGGATGGCCTGCCAGACCTCGATCATCTTCTCCGAACCCATGTCCTTGCTGCGCACGAACGCCCAGAGGTACCACGCATAGACCAGGCCCAACACCGCCACGACCAGCACGGCCCACAACAAAGCCCACTCCAGCGACGTCAACTGGGTCGTCATGGAACCGTCCTCCTCCAAATGGGGATATGGAAACGCTGTGCTCCGACCTGGAGACAGGGCTTTCTGTTTATACCGAACATCTATTGGAACTGCAAGAAACGCGAAGCCCCCACCTTCCCTGCTGGGGCTGTCTACCATTTACCACAAACCAACCGCGGGCCGCCGACGGCCGCCTGCTGACTTCCGACTGCTGACTTCCGACTGCCGACTACCCTCTCTACTACCCCTGCTGCCCGGCCAGGCCCAACTGGGGCGCGATGCGTCGCATGGCCTCGATCACGTTGGCCACATGGTCCCACAGGTCCAGGCCCAGGGCGGCCGCGGCCTCTTCCACTTCCTGCCGATGCACCCCCGCGGCAAAGGACTTGTCCTTCCACTTCTTCTTGACCGATTTGACCTTGAGGTCGTACAGGGACTTGGAAGGCCGCACCAGCGCCACCGCGACGATGAACCCGGTGATTTCGTCACAGGCCCGCAGGGTTTTCTCCATCAAGGTTTCGGGCTGCACGCCCGTGCGTTCGGGCGCGTGGCTCAAGATGGCCCGGCAAATCACCTCCGGGACCCCACGCTGCCGCAGGATTTCCACCCCTTTGATGGGGTGCTCCTCCATATTGGGGTGAATCTCCCAATCGAAGTCGTGCAACAAGCCGGTCACACCCCAGAGTTCGGGGTCCTCGCCGAATTTTTCGGCGTAGTAGCGCATACAGGCTTCCACGGCCAGCAGATGTCGCCGCAGGTTGGGCGACTTCACGAATTCTTCCACAATGGCCCAGGCCTGTTCCCGGTTCATGGGCACCCTCCATTGCCTTGGGTGGGCAGGAATTATACCCAGAAAGCATACCGGGGGACGGCGGCTGCCATCCCCCGGTATGGCCTCAGCACTCGCTATAGCCGCAGGCGTAGCATTTCCGACAGCCTTCTTCATTGATGAGTGCGGCCTGGCCGCATTCCGGGCAGAGTTC
>JALXBY010000264.1 GCA_026991215.1 Anaerolineales bacterium | reverse complement strand
GAACTGGAACACCTGCTGGCCACGGCCAAGGTCATCTATCCTTCCAGCAACAAGTCCGGCGTGGTCGAACTGGGCTCCAAGGTGACCATCCAGGAAGACGGCTTCCCGCCGGAGACCTACACCATCGTCGGCCCGGTGGAGGCCGATCCGGAGCGGGGCTACATCTCCAACGAATCCCCCCTGGGCAAGGCCCTGCTGGGGAAGAAGGAAGGCGACGAGGTTACCGTCCAGGCCCCGGATGGCACCTTCCGGGTGCGTATCCTCAAGGTGGAATGAGCAACAAGGCGGCGTCCTGCAGGGGCGCCGCCTTTTGTTCATCGAGGGGAGGGGACCATGGCCGAAGCGCTTCCCATGTTGCACGAATTGCTTTCCCTCCAGGGCCGGCGGGCTTTGATTACCGGCGCCGCGGCCGGCATTGGTCAGGCCACCGCGCTGCGCCTGGCCGAGGCCGGCGCGGACCTGCTCTTGCTGGACCGGGACGCAGAAGGCCTGGAACAAACCCGCACACAGGTCCAGGCCCGTTTCCCCACGGTTCAGGTCCATACCGCGGCCCTGGACCTGGCCGAGAAACCGGCCATCGACGCCTTCTGGCAGGACCTGCCCGGCCCCCCGCCCGACATCCTGGTCAACAACGCCGGGATGTTTCCCTTTGAAAAGTTCGAGCGGCTTACGCCCGAATTCTTCCATCGGGTCATGCAGGTCAACCTGGAGGCCGCGCTATGGAGGACCTGACCCACTACAGCGTCAGCAAGGCCGGGGTCGTTGCCCTCACCCGCAGCCTGGCCCGGGAGTACGGACCTAAGGGCTTCCGCTTCAACGTCCTGGTCCCAGGCGGGGTGATGACCCGCGGCGTTCGGGACGTGTTGCGCATGGCCCTGCGGGGCCGCTTTCACTTCTTCATCGCCGGCCGGCGCTTCATGGGCCGTTTGCCTATGCGCCGTTTTGCCCATCCGGACGAGGTGGCCCGCGTTGTACTCTTTCTATGCAGCGACATGGCCGCTTACATGCAAGGCGCGGTGGTGGTCGTGGACGGCGGCTTTTTGAGCGCGTGACCGGTGTGGGCGCTTCTCGCGCCCTGGTTTGGAGGAAGGGAGGGAAAAGATGTCCACGCTGGCCCGCCGCGACGTCTTGCGGTTGCTGTTCGCCGGAGTGGTCAGCCTGGCCTGGGATTGGTTCCCCTGGCCGGACAAGACCCCGCCCCAAAAGGGGCAGGCCATCGGGCTTGGTCGGGTCACCACGCGCTGGATTTCCGTACGGGCCGAACCCTCCTTCCGCAGCCCCCGCGTGGGCCGTCTGTTCCGGGATATGGTGGTCCGTCTGCTGGAGGAAGTCGAAAGCCCTGCCGGGCCGCACCACAACCCCCGCTGGTACCGCATCGTGGGCGGGTACATCCACAGCGCCTATGTGCAGCGGGTCGCCTACCGGCTCCAGTCCCCTTACGTCGGCCCCTTCCCCAAGCCCGGTCGCCTGGGCGAAATTTCCGTACCCTTCACCCGCTCCTGGATACGCACCCGAAGCGGGTGGCAGCGGCTCTACCGGCTGTACTATGGCGCGGTGTTCTGGGTCACCGGCCTGGACAAGGGCCGCGATGGAACCCCCTGGTACCGCCTCTGGGACGACCTCATCAAAGTCTATTACTGGGTGCCGGCCAACCACGTGCGTCTGATTCGGGAGGAAGAACTCACCCCCCTTTCCCCCGATGTGCCGCCCGAAGCCAAGCGTATTGTGGTGGACCTGGACCTTCAACGCCTGTGGGCCTATGAAGATGGGGAGGTCGTCCTGGAGACCAAGATTTCCTCCGGGGTGCCCGGCATCATCACGACCAATGGCATCCCCACCAAGACGCCCACCGGCCGCTTCCGCATCTCCATCAAGACGCCTTCCCGTCACATGGGGGATGGCAACCTGACCGCTTCTCTGGAGGCCTACGAACTGCCCGGCGTCCCCTGGGTGAGTTTCTTCCACCCCACGGGCGTGGCCTTTCACGGCACCTACTGGCACGACAACTTCGGCATCCCCATGAGCCACGGGTGCGTGAACATGCGCACCGAAGAAGCCAAATGGCTCTACCGCTGGAGCACGCCCACGGTGCCCGTGGACAAAGTCTACGTGCGGGGCCGGGGCACCAAAGTGCGGGTCATCGAGGATTGAGGTCGTCTTCCCCCTGGGGGTTGGTGGAAGGTGGGTGCTGCGTGGCCCGCGCGTCCTGGGCTTCTTGCAAACGCTGTAAATAGGCCCGGTCTTCGGGGGTCAGGGGCGCGGAAGCCAACAGGTCGGGCCGGCGTTCCCAGGTGCGCTTCAGGGCCTGCTCCCGCCGCCAGCGGGCGATGCGGGCATGGTCGCCGGAAAGCAGAACCTCCGGCACCCGCCAGCCGCGGAACACCGGCGGCCGGGTGTAGTGGGGGTGTTCCAGCAGCCCCTGGGCGAAGGAATCCTGCCGGGCGCCCTGGGGGTGACCCAGGGCCCCTGGCAACAGGCGGGCCACCGCGTCGATGATGACCAGGGCCGGAAGTTCGCCGCCGGTGAGCACGTAGTCCCCAATGGAAAGTTCATCGGTGGCCAGGTACTGCCGTACCCGTTCGTCCACCCCCTCGTAACGGCCGCAAATCAGCGCGAAGCGAGGCAGCCGGGCCAGTTCTTCCGCCACCTTTTGGGTGAAGCGGCGCCCCTGGGGGGATAGCAAAATCACAGGGGCCAGGGGCGGCCGGCCCATCACGTCTTCGACCGCGGCAAACAGGGGCTCTGGCTTCATGACCATGCCGCCCCCGCCCCCGTAGGGCACATCGTCCACCGTGCGGTGCTTGTCGGTGGCCCAATGGCGGATGTTGTGGAGATGCACCTCCAGCAGCCCCTGCTGCCGCGCCCGGCCCACGATGCTCAAACTCAGGTACGGCTCGAAGACCTGGGGGAACAGGGTGAAGACGTCAATCCGCATGGGTCAGGATTTTCTGTTGGGTAGGGGAGGGCTTTTGAGGGAGGGCACTTCCCTCCCCTACCCGGAAGTGCCCTCCCCGATAGCCTCACGGCAGTTCCCAGTAGGCCACCTGGTCCACGTGGACCCGGAAGCCGGAGGATTCCCCGCCGATGACCAGGCCGAAGTACCCTTCGGGGAAGAAGTCGTCCTGGATTTCCGCTACCAGGATGCGGTTGACGTACATGCGCATGGTGTCGCCTTCCATCCACACGCCGATGCGGTTGATTTGGTTCGGGCCGGTGTGCAGGGGGTAACTCTGGTAGACGCCCTGGCCCTGCTCTTCGGGGTTCAGGGGTTTGGCCCAGTCCCACGGCGCGAACACGACCAGGCCGCCGTTCCAGCGCAGGATTTTCCGCATCCCATCGCACGAAACCACGAAGGCATACCCCTCGTACTTGGTGGGCGCCCGCACCAGGAGGCCGTAACTATCCTTGTGGGCGCACACCGGGCCGGTCTTGAACAGGGCCTCGATGTAGGCGTTGCGCAAGGGCGGGTACTTGGAAAGCACCCAGTTCAGGCCCGCGCGGGGCTGCCACAGGTGCAGGGTGAACAGCCCGTTGCGGTAGGTGGTCCGCAGGTAATCATCCCAGCGCAGGTTCCACGTGGCCTTGGGGTTGTCCATGGTGTCCAGGACGTCGGGTTCCCCCAGGTCGCGGGGGCTGGTGGGCCGCTGGGCCACGGCCGTGGGGGTCACGTTGGCGGCCATGGGGGTTGGCGTGCCCTCCAGGGTCACCAGGGGGGAATAGGCAAAGGCCAGGGTCACGGTCTTGCCGGCCATCACGGTCACGGTCAGGGCGTTCTGGTTCAGGCCGGGCCGGGTCCAGACGCCCGGTCCAAGCAGGGCCTGGTTTTGGGGGTCTTGAGGATCGATGGAAACACAGTAAGTGCCCGGAGGAAGCCCATCGAACAGGAAGGCCCCCTGCACGTTGGTCGCGGTGATGCTCAGCGGCGTGCCGGGACACTCCCCCTGGGCCAGGCGCACCCGCAGTCCGGCCAGGCCGAGTTCGCCCTGGTCCTGCACGCCGTTGCCGACCCAACCCTGTTCATATTCCCGGCAGCGGTCGGTCTGGCCGGCCTGCAACGCGCTCTGGGGGCATACGTCCTGCCAGACCACCCCGTTGATGCTCCCGGTGCCGGGCGTGGGCGTAAAGGTGGGCGTGAACGTTGGGGCCAGGGTTGGGGAAGGCAGGGGAGAAGGCACCTCCGCCACTGTGGGCGAAGGGACCGCGGTCATGGTCGCGACGGTGGGGGAAGGGAGTTGCTGCGGGGCCAGGAAAGGCGTCGGCGTGGGGATGACGCTACCGCTTCCCTGCGCAGTACACGCGACCAGCCCCAGGAGCAAAACCAGCGGCCAGAACGCACCCCAACGCTTCATCGAGGACCTCCTTCACAGGGGTAAACCCCAAAGGGCGTTCGCGAACCTTGCAGGCGGCCCAGGGGTTCCACCGTTTCCGAAAAGGGCAAACCTCCGGGCCACAAACCCGGATTTCCCCGTA
>JALXBY010000263.1 GCA_026991215.1 Anaerolineales bacterium | reverse complement strand
TTCCCATTATAGACGGAATGTGGCCTTAAAAGCCACGGTGTTGGGCGGTGTCCTGTAGTCGGGGGTGGGGAAGGGCTTGGCCTTCTCCAAACAAAGCGGGGCCGCTTGCAGCAGAGGCGGCCCCGCAAGGGGAAGGGTAGCGTTGTGGCCTGAAGATGTCAGATGGGTTCAGTCGTCGTCTTCTTCGTCATCATCTTCGTCGTCATCATCATCGTCTTCGCCGCCACCTGGGTCGTCATCGTCTTCCCGACCTTCATCGCGATCATCGTCATCGCCGAAGTCCTCTCCCCCTTCCGCCTGACCCGTAGCATGGCACGCGGCACAGCGGCCGGCGATGTTGAAGATGCCCTCTTCGGCGTGTTCGGCTTGCATGGCCGCCATGTCATGGCAGCCGGTGCAGGTATACGCCGCGGTCGAGGTCGGATGGCACACGCTGCACACGCCGTTCGCGCCCCCGTGATTGATGGGAAAGGTATGGTTGAAGTTGGCCGGCAGCCAGGCTCGCGTGCTGTGGCACAGGGAGCACTGGCCCTGGAAGTGGTTGGGCGGCCGGTCCTTCAGGTGGCAGGAAATGCAGTCCGTCGCGTCCGCGGCCTGGTGGTTGAAATTGGCCGGCAGCCAGGCTTGCGTGCTGTGGCACAGGGAACACTGGCCCTGGAAGTGGTTGGGCGGCCGGTCCTTCAGGTGGCAGGAGATACAATCCGTCGCGCCCGCGGCCTGGTGGTCGAAACTGGCCGGAAGCCAGGCCTGGGTGCCGTGGCACAGCGAACATTCCCCTTGAAAGTGGTTGGGGGGCTTATCCTGGGCATGGCACGTCTGGCAGGAACGGGGCGTGCCCGCGAACCGGCCTCCCACATGGCACGATTCGCACGTAATCTGCCCGTGACGTCCGGTCAGGGGGAAGAAGGTGTGCCGGGCCGCGAAGTCCGTGGGGAAGGGCACGGGCAGGCCCTGGCCCAGGGGCGTGACTGTGGGATGCGGGGTCCCGGTGGGCGCGACCTGGGCCGACGGCCCGGCAGGGCGCGCATCGCTCTGCCCTTCGCCCCCCACCGCCACGCGGCCCTGGAGCAGCACGCGGGACGCCTGGCCCAGTTGCGTCTCCAGGCTGGCCCAGGCATCCTGTTGGGCGTTGGGCCGCTGCGCTGCCCGTTGCGCTGCCCGTTGCAACGCCAAAAGCCGGCGGCCCAGGGCCTGCTGGTAGACCCGACGCTGCGCAGGGGGCAGGGCGTTCAGGTCCTGCAACGTCTGGTTCAGGGTCGTAACCAGGCTCTGAAGCACCAATGGCTCCTGGGCCGTGCCCGCGGCCTGGTCAATCCATTCGATGTAGCGCTCCAGGGTGTAGAGATGCCAGGCAAAGCGCACATCGGGCGGAAGCACGGGCAAAACCGCCGCCTGGGCCGCCCGCTGCACCCGGTACAGGGGATGCCCTGGCGAAAAGGGCTGGGCGTAGGCCACCATCAGCCCACTGGCGGCCATACAACTGCCCAGCAGAGCGGCAAACAGGGCCAAAAACAACCACCGACGCATACCCCAACCCTCCACCGCAGGTGGGCTGCCCATCGCCGGGCAACCGTTTCGTACATGTGGGACGGAAAAACCCCGCGAAAGATACGGGCACCTACGGGAAGGATTGGGTGCGCCCTGCCTGGAGGTTTCGTGCCCTTTTGGGCTTTTTGGGTGGGAAGGGTTTCAGACCTGGCCAGAGGCCCCCTGATACCTGGCTTCGGCCTCCTGCAGCGCGCGGAACGCGGTCAGGGCCACTTCGATCATGGCCGGTTCGGGCGGGCGGGTGGTCAGGCGCTGCAGGGCCAGGTAGGGCCAGAGCAACGGCCGCGCCCAGGGGAAGCGGCTCAACCACCACAGCACCCGGATGCCTTCGTACGCAAAGCCGATGAGCAAAGGCACGGCCAGCACCCGCCAGAGTATCCGGGCCAGGAAGCCGGGCGGGTCCACCAGGGGGAACAGGACCAGGGCCAGGAACACCACCATGAGCAGGAAGGCCGTGCCGCACCGGGGATGTTCGGGCGGAAAGCGGGCGATGGATTCCACCGTGAGGGGCGCGCCGTGCTCGTAGGCGTGGATGGTCTGATGCTCGGCCGCGTGGTAGCCAAAGAGCCGCTGCACTTCCGGCGTTCGGGCCAACATGATGAGGTAACCCAGGACCAGGCCCAACCGGAACAGCCCTTCCAGCACGTTGGCCATGGCCTGGGAAAGGTCCAGCCAGCGGGCCACCCAGGCGCCAAACAGCATGGGGGCCAGCAGGAAGAGCACCAGGCCCAGGGTCAGGGAAAGGCCGATGGAAAAGCAGGCCCGCCGGCCCACGATGCGTTCTTCGGGCGAGGTTGCATGCTGGTTGAAGGCGTCCAGCATGGCCCGAACGCCCAGGTAGAGGGAATCGGCCAGGACGAGCAGCCCCCGCAGCAAGGGGAGGCGGACCCAGGGGGTGCGGTACAGCCGGCCCAGGGGTTCGCTGTGGACGTAGATGCTGCCATCGGGACGGCGCACGGCCCAGGCCGCGGCCCAACGGCCCCGCATGAGCACGCCTTCGTACAGGGCCTGACCGCCGTAGCTGGGTTTGGACGCGGGCATTTGTGGCTCCTGTGGTCGATGGTCGGTGGTCGTTCGTCGTTGGTTATGGTCGTTCGTCGTTCGTCGTTGGTCGGTGGTCGGTGGTCGATGGTTGGTGGTTGGGAAGGAGGTGGGCACGCGGCGCTATTATACTTCCGTCGTTCGTCGTTGGTCGATGGTCGTTGGTCGGTGGTCGTTCGTCGTTCGTCGGTGGTTGGTGGTGGTTTGGGAGGGAGACATGTTCTTCGAACGCATGGCCCGGCTTGTTCGGGAGCGGCGGAGCCTGCTCATTGCCGGCATCGACCCGCACCCGGAACTGCTGCCCGCGTTCACCGCGGGGGCCGCGCTGGACTTCGGCCTGCGGCTGGCCGAGGCCGTGGCCGAGCACGTGGTGGGGTTCAAAATCAACACCGCCTTTTTCGAGGCCCTGGGCACGGAGGGATGGCAAGCGCTGCAGCGCCTGCGTGACGCCCTGCCCCCAGACCTGCCGGTGATTCTGGACGTCAAACGCGGGGACGTGCCCTCTACCGCGCGCATGTACGCGCGGGCTTTCTGGCACACCCTGGGGGCCGATGCGGTCACCCTTTCCCCCTACCTGGGCCGGGACGCCCTGGAGCCTTGGCTGCAATACCCGGCACGGGGGGTGTTCCTGCTGGTGCGCACGTCCAACCCGGCCGCGCACGCGCCCCAGGCCTGGCCCCTGGCCACAGGGGAACCCCTCTTCCAGGCCCTGGCCCGGTGGGTCGCGGCCTGGGCCGCGCCTGCCCAGGTGGGCATGGTGGTGGGTGCAACCCAGCCCCAGGCCCTGCGCGCGGTGCGGCGGGCCGCGCCCGATTTCTGGATTCTCGCGCCCGGCATTGGCGCACAAGGGGGCACGGTGGAAGCCGCTTACACCGCAGGCCGCCGCGAAGATGGCCTGGGCATCCTGTTCCCGGTCTCTCGCGGGCTGGCCCGGGCCCCCAAGCCCCAGGCCGAAGCCCGGCGGTTGCAACGGACCCTCTGGGACCTGGTCACGAACCAGGGGGATGCCCCTGGCCCTGTTTCCTCCCCCCTGGAGGAAGAAGAAAAAGGGCGGCTGGCCCGCGTGCTGGTGGAGACGGGCTGCGTGCGGTTTGGGGAATTCGTGCTGAAGTCCGGGGCCACCGCGCCCATCTACTTCGACCTGCGGCGTCTGGTGGGCTACCCCCAAGCCCTGACCCAGGTGGCCTACGCCTATGCCGCGCTGTTGCGGGGCGTACCCTTCCAGCGGCTGGCCGCGCTGCCCTATGCGGCCCTGCCCCTGGGCACCGCGGTGGGCCTGCTCTTTGGCTGGCCCGTGATTTACCCCCGTAAGGAAACCAAGCCCTACGGCACCCGCAGCCCCATCGAAGGGCCTTTCGAACCCGGCGAGGCCGCGGTGCTGCTGGACGACGTCCTGACCACGGGGCTTTCCAAACTGGAGGCCCTGCAGGTGCTGCGTGCGGCCGGATTGCAGGTGCGGCACGCGGTGGTCCTCATCGACCGGGAGGCCGGGGGACGGGCGGCCCTGGCGCGTGAAGGCGTCCAGGTGCACGCGGTCTTCACCTTGCGGGAACTGGTGGGCCTGTGGCAGGCTACGGGGTTGGTACCGGCCGAAGCCCTCCAACGGGTGATGACCTGGCTGGCCCACCAGGGGACGTAGTCGGCCAGCGGCCCGTGGGGATTTTTGGATTTCCCCCTTTTCTCCCTGCGAAAAACCGGTATGGTGAAGACCCAGTCCCGGATGGCTGCTACCGGGGCAGGTGCCCCGTTTTCCCATTCCCTGCAGGAGTCAACTATAAGCGAAAGCCTTTTTTGAAGGTGGATCATCCTGAAAGAGGCGGCCATGGCGCAAGAGATGGAACAGCATATGCAGGACTTTGCGGCTCAAAATCACCAGAGTTTCTCGGAC
>JALXBY010000262.1 GCA_026991215.1 Anaerolineales bacterium | reverse complement strand
CGCCAGTTCTCCTCCCCGACCCAGAGCCGGGCCCGGTCCAGGCCCTGGCTGCGGATGAAGTCCAGCGCGGCTTCCAGCAGGCGCTGCCCCACGCCCTGGCCCCAAAAATCGGGGTGTACCGCGAGTTCGTGAATTTCCCCCACCTTCTGGCCGTATTCGTCCTCCCAGTTCGTATCCACCACCACGAACCCGGCCAGCCGGTCCCCCACTTCCGCCACCTGGAAGAACGTATGATGCCGGCGCAGCCACTGCAGGTAGCGCCGGGCCTTCTTGCGGCTGGATTCCCCGTATTCGGGATGGTCCCGGTACGCGGCCATGTACAGGTCCAGCAACGCGGGGAAATCCTCTTCCCGCACCGGCCGCAGACGCACAGGCGGCGAAGCAGGTTGTTCGTTCATGGCGTCACCTCGGTGGAAGCCACATCCCCTGGCCCCCAAAGGCCGGGCTGGAGGCCAGAGTTATTATAGACGTGCCTGTTGCAACGGCCCGATGCTCCAGGGGTGAGCCATGCGCATCCTGCTCGTCCACGCCCGGTACCTGCAGCCCGGCGGCGAAGACGTGGCCTTTGAGGCCGAGTATCGGCTCCTGCGCCGGATGGGGCACCAGGTGATGGCCTGGGTGGACCACAACCGCCGGCTGCTGACCATGACCCCATGGCGGGCCGCGGTGACCGCCATCTGGTCCAGGGAAGCGGTGGCGCGGCTTCGGACGCTGATTCGCCGCCACAGGCCCCAGGTGGTCCATGTGCACAACACCTTCCCCGTGCTTTCCCCCGCGGTCTATACCGCGGCCAGGGAAGCCGGCATCCCCGTGGTCCAGACGTTGCACAACTACCGGCTGCTGTGCCCGGCCGGAGTGCTGATGCGTCAGGGCCGGGTCTGCGAGGCGTGCCTGGGGAAGCGGGTGCCCTGGCCCGGCGTGTTGCACGGCTGCTGGCGGGGGTCCCGGCTTCAGACCGCGGTCGCGGCGGCCATGTTGAGTTTCCACCACCTGCGGGGCACCTGGCAAGCCGACGTGGACGTCTACATCGCACTGACCGAATTCGCGCGGGGGAAGTTCATCCAGGGCGGGCTGCCCGCGGAAAAGGTGGCCGTCAAGCCCAACTTCCTGGACCCTGACCCTGGGCCGGGGACGCACGAAGGTGGGTTCGCCCTGTTCGTAGGCCGGCTGACGGAAGAAAAAGGCCTGCCCACCCTGCTCGCGGGGTGGACGCGGCTCCCCCACATCCCCCTGCACATCATGGGCGACGGCCCGCTGCGGCCCTGGCTCCAGGCCCGCTTGCAGGACCCCAAACTTCAGCACGTGCGGCTGCTCGGACCCCGGCCCCGGGAGGAAGTGCTCCGCCTCATGCAGGAAGCCCGGGTACTGGTGTTCCCCTCCACCTGGTACGAAGGGTTCCCCATGGTGCTGGTGGAAGCCCTGGCCACGGGCCTCCCCGTGGTGGCCTCGGACCTGGGGTCCATACCGGAAATCCTGGGGGAAGCGGGACTGCTGTTCCCGCCAGGGCAGCCCGAGGCCCTGGCCGAACGGGTGGCCCGGCTCTGGGCGCGGCCCGATGTTCAGCGGGAGATGCAACAACAGGCCCGGTCCCGCTACCTGGCCCACTACACCGCACAACCCAATTACGAACGCCTGATGTCCATCTACCACCAAACGACCACCGACGAACGACGATCGACCAACGACGATCGACCACCAAAAAAGGGGTAGCCAAAGCCCAGGAGCTTGGCTATAATAGACGGCGCCCGCCGAGGTAGCTCAGTTGGTAGAGCACGCGGCTGAAAACCGCGGTGTCGGCGGTTCGATTCCGCCCCTCGGCATGAGCGTTGGGGGCTCGTCTAATCGGCAGGACGACGGGCTCTGGACCCGTTAGTGCAGGTTCGAGTCCTGCGCCCCCAGCCTCAAGCGGCCCAAAACGGGCCGCTTTTCTTTTTGCCCAGCCACGGAACCCAAGGGATACGGTCAGCGCCCGGCGGACCGCGTGCCCAGCACCCGCAACGTGCGGAGGCGGTTGAGGGCCGCGGCCAGTTCCAGGTCCCGGAACGCGGCCAGGTCGCCTGTCGGGTAAGGGGTGCGGCAGAGGACCTCCAGGCCCTGGGCTTCGATGTCGGCCATCACCTGGGCCACGATGTCGGCCAGGGGCCGTTGCCCATCCATGTACCGCTCCCAGGCGTAGACCAGGGCCAGGCCGATGGCCCGGGTCTGGGCGGTTTCGACCAGTTGCTCCACCGCCCGCAGGTCGATGGTCTGCGTGCCCAGGTGCAGGGTTTCTCGCGATGGCGCCTTGACCACCACGGGTTTCCGGCCCTTGCGGGGGTTGAGGCTTTCGGGCAGGGGCACCCGCCGGGGCCGGTGGATGGGACCCTGAGCCTCCCGCACCCGACCGGTGGGGAACCGGGCCGCGACCTCCCGGGCCTGCTGGGTCACGTCCACGGGCCGGTAGGTATCCATGGCAATCACCGTATCGGCCACGTCCAGGTAGTCGCCGCTTCCGCCCAGAACCAACACGGTGGAAACCCCGTGCTCGGTGTACAACTGCCGGGCCCGGTCGATGTAGGGCGTGATGGGTTCCTTCTCCCGCGCGATCAAGGCCTGCATCCGCCGGTCCCGAATCATCAGGTTGGTCGCGGTGGTGTCCTCATCCATAAGCAGCACCCGGGCCCCCATCTCCAGGGCTTCCATGATGTTGGCCGCCTGGGACGTGGACCCCGAAGCGTTCTCGGTGGAAAACGCGGTAGTCTCCCGGCCCAGGGGGAGGTTTCGGATGAAAGGGGAAATGTCCACACCAGCCACGCTGCGCCCGTCCTCGGCCCGAATTTTGACCGCCTTGGGATGGGTGACCACCCGCTCGCGGCCATCCCCTGGTTTGTGGTTGTACACCCCTCGCGCCAAAGCCCGCAGCAGGGTGGATTTGCCGTGAAAGCCGCCGCCCACGATCAGGGTCACGCCCTGGGGAACGCCCAGGCCGGTGACCACGCCGGCCCTGGGCAGATGTACATGCACCCGGAGGGAAGGCGGACTCTGGAAGGGAATGCCCTGGGTCAGGGGACGGTCGTCGATGCCGGAACGCCGGGGAAGCAGGCTGCCATCGGCCACGAAGGCCACCAGGCCCATGGCCTCCAGGCGCTGCCGGAGGAAGTCCGCGTCCTCGGCCACGTCCGCATACTGCCGTAGGGTTTCCGCAGGCAGGCTGGGGTACAGCAACGCGGCCCGAACCAGGGACGGCAGTTCCTCCAGGAGCATCTGCGCGGCCACCCGGCCCAGGATGCGCCGGCCCTGGGCAGGCAGGCCCAGGGCGAACCGCAGTTCCACGCCAAAGGCGCCCAGGCGCACCGCGGTGCGGGGGAGCATGGCCTGCCCCACAGGTTCCACGAAATACCGGCCGCTGTGACCGGTCCCCCGGGGGCGGCTCCAACGGGGCAGGGCCCGGTGCACCGCTTCCAGGATGAAATGCTCCGCGGCCACCCGTCGGGAGGGGTGCTCCCACAGGTCAGGGGGGAAGCCCGCGACGGCCTGGGGCACCCGGATGCGCACCCGGCTGGGCGTGGCGAAGGGGTCCCCCTGCACGTGGTCGATGAACAGAGTGAAGTCGGGGAAGCGGTATTCGCCCTCCAGGGCTTTGTAGGCCTTGTACCCCCGGCCATCCAACCGGAGGCACTGCTGCCGCAAATCTTCTGGGGTCCGGGCTGGCATAACGTTTTTCCTCCCTGGCAGGGTGTCCTGGGGAGTGTACCCAAAGGTTCGGGAAGAGGGAAGCGCGGGGCTGTCGGCTGTCTGCGGTCAGCAGTCGGCAGAGGGCGCGACGGGGTTGCCGGTGTTGGGTTGTGTTTGCAAAGTCTGGGGAACGGCAAAGCCCGGCCGGGCCCCGCGCGGTTTGCAACCTTCCCCCGGAGGTGAACCCATGCCCAAGTTCATCGACCTTTCCGCGCCTATCGCGCCCAGTCCCCCGGAGACGCCGCCCTTCCTGCGGGTCGATATCGAGTACAAGGACCATCAGGCCGGGGCCGAGCAAATCCAGGCCCTCTTTGGCGTGCCGCCTTCCCTGCTTCGCCGCGGGGAGGGGTGGGCCATCGAGGTCATCACCCGCATGGGCACCCACGACGTCACCCACGTGGACGCGCCCTACCACTACAACAGCGTCATCCAGGGCAAACCCGCGGCCACCATCGACCAACTCCCCCTGGAATGGTTCTTCAGCGACGGCGTGGTGCTGGACATGACCCACAAGACCAAGGGCAACCCGGTCACCGTGGAGGACCTGCAACAGGCCCTGGACCGCATCGGGTATACCCTCAAGCCCCTGGACATCGTCCTCATCCACACGGGGCAGGATAAGTACTACAACGCGCCCGATTACGTCTTCCGGGGGCCGGGTGTGACCCCGGAAGCCACCATCTGGCTTTACGAGCAGGGCATCCGGGTCATGGGCATCGACGCCTGGAGTTGGGACGAACCCCTGGACCTGCAGGCCAAGAAGGCCCTCCAGGCCGGTCGGCCGGGCATCTTCTGGGC
>JALXBY010000261.1 GCA_026991215.1 Anaerolineales bacterium | reverse complement strand
GTGCGAAGCACCTTCTCAGATACCCTCTGACCGCCGCCCGCCGACGGCCGACTGCCGACCACCACAGGAGGTGGCCCATGCTGGTATGGTGGGTGAACATGCGCGATCGAACCTGGCGCCAGGAAGAGCCGCCCCCGACCTGGCAGCGTCTGGGGGGTCGTGGTTTGATTGCCCGCATCCTCCTCGACCGGATGGACCCCACCGCGCACCCCCTGGGGCCAGGCAATCTGCTCATCCTCGCGCCCGGCCTTTTGGTGGGGCACCGACTTTCCAGCGTGGACCGGATTTCCTTTGGCGGCAAAAGCCCTCTGACCGGCGGCGTTAAGGAATCCAACGCGGGGGGCCGCACCGGATGGGCGCTGGCCGCGCTGGGCATCAAGGCCCTGGTCATCCAGGGCGCGCCCGCGGAACCCGGATGGTGGGTGCTGCACCTCAGCGCGGATGGCGTGCGCTTTGAACCCGCAGACAACCTGCTGGGCCTGGAAGCCCAGGCCACGGCCGACCGTTTGCTGCGCCGCTACGGCAAGCACGTGGCCATCGCGCTCATTGGCCCGGCCGGTGAACGCCTGTGGCCCACGGCCGGCGTGGTCAACATCGACCAGGATGGCGTGGCCTCCCGGCTGGCGGCCCGGGGCGGCCTGGGCGCGGTCATGGGAAGCAAGGGGCTCAAGGCCATCGTCATCGATCCCAGCGGGGGGAAGCCTCCGGCCATCCAGGACCCGGCGACCTTCCGCCAGGCCCGCCGGACCTACACCCAGGCCCTGGTCGCTCACCCCCAGACCCAGACTTACAAGGACTACGGCACTGCGGCCATGACTCTGTTCTGCAATCAACTGGGCGGCCTGCCCACCCGGAACTTTTCCGCCGGCCGTTTCGAGGGGGCCGAAGCCCTTTCGGGCGAGGCCCTGCGGCAGTTGCTCCTGAGCCGGCCTGGGGCCATGCCCGACCACGCGTGCATGGCCGGGTGCGCCATCCGCTGCTCCAACGTGGTCACCGATGCCCAGGGCCGTTTCGTGGTCTCGCCCCTGGAATACGAAACCATCGCCATGATGGGTGCGAACCTGGGCATCGACGACCTGGACGCGGTGGCCCGGCTCAACGCGGTGGCCAACGAACTGGGCATGGATACCATCGAAACCGGCGTGACCCTGGGCGTGGCCGCGGAAGCCGGCCTGTGGACCTTCGGGGACGTGCCCGGTGCTTTCCGCATGATGGAAGCCCTGCGCAAAGGCGACCTGGTGGGCCGTTTGCTGGGCCAGGGCGCGGTGGTCACCGGCCGGGTGTTGGGCGTGCGCCGGGTGCCGGCGGCCAAGGGCCAGGCCATGCCCGCGTACGACCCCAGGGCCATCAAGGGCACCGGCGTGACCTACGCCACCTCGCCCCAGGGCGCGGACCACACCGCCGGCAACAGCATCCGGGCCAAGGTGGACCACCGGGACCCCATGGTCCAGGCCGACCTTTCCCGCAAGTTGCAAATCCACATGGCCGCGTACGATACGTTGGGCGTGTGCATGTTCGCGGCCTACGGCTTCGCCCGCGTTCCGGAGACCATCCCCATGTTCCTGCGGGCCCGTTACGGCTGGGACGTCCCCGACGACATCTTCTTCCGCCTGGGCAAGGAGACCCTGCGGCTGGAACGGGCCTTCAACCGGGCCGCGGGCTTCACCCCCGCCCACGACCGGCTGCCCGAATGGATGCGGGAGGAACCCCTGCCGCCCACGCAAGCCGTGTTCGACGTGCCGGAAAGCGAACTGGACCGGGTGTTCGCCGAGATTGACCGCGCGGAGCCGTTCGTATGACCGTCCAGAGGCCCCAGGCCCCCGCGACCCCAACCTGGCGGGCGCCCGTCCTGCTGGGCCTGGTGCTGGTCCTTTTGGGCGGGGCTGTGCTGGTGGGGTTGGTGCTCTGGACGTACCCCGTGCTCTGGGCCCGCTGGCTGTTCCTGGCCGCGTGGGTATGGCTGGTCTCCGGCCTGGCCCTGTGGGGTTTGAGTTTCTTCTACGCGCTCCGCCATCCTGAAGATGGCCCGCCGACCATGGACGGATTGCTGCGGCAGGCCGTCCTGGTGGGGGCATATGCCGCGTTCCTGGTGTGGTTGCAGTGGGCCCGGATGCTGGACTGGGGCCTGGCCATGCTGGGCGGCGTGGTGTTCCTGGCTTTGGAAGGGTGGTGGCAGGCACGCGGGGGCCGGAGTTCATAAGTCTTTCATAAGAATTCCCCAAACGGAAAACCCACTTACCCGGCTCTTACGGTTGGCTTCCTATAATTGAGTCTGAAACAGGCAAGCGTTTCGTCAAGGGAGGTTCGTGCATGGGTACTGCGGACATCATCGAGGTCAACGAGACGAACTTCGACCGGGAGGTCCTTCAGTACTCGCACCAGGTGCCCGTGGTGGTGGACTTCTGGGCGCCCTGGTGCGGGCCCTGCCGGATTCTGGGGCCAATGCTGGAACAGTACGCGCGGGAGGCTGCGGGTGCGTTCCGCCTGGCCAAGGTCAACGTGGACGAAAACCCCAATCTGGCCATGCGGTTCGGCATCCGGGGCATCCCCACGGTCAAGGGTTTCGTGCGGGGCCAGGTGGTGGATGGTTTCGTGGGTGTGGTGCCGGAAGCGCGGCTGCGGCAGTTCTTGCGACGACTGGCGCCCAGCCCGACGGACCTGGCCCTGGAGAAAGGGCAGAGCCTGCTACAGGAACAGCAGTGGGAAGGAGCGGAAGCCGTGTTCCGGGAAATCTTGATGCAGAACCCCGAACTGACGCCGGCCCGGTTGGGGTTGGCCAAGGCCCTGCTCATGCAGGGCAAGGGCCGGGAGGCCCTGGAACTCCTCCAGCACTTCCCGGCCAGCCGGGAGTATCGTTCGGCCCAGATGCTCCTGCCGCTGGCCGAAGCCCTGGCCTGGCTGGAGGAGCACCCCCAGGGCGAACACGATACGCCTTTGGAGGCCATGTACGTCCGGGCCCTGGACCTCATCCGGCGGGGCAACATCGAGGCGGCCATGGACGGCCTGCTGGAGGTCCTGCGGCGAGACAAGCACTACCGGGACGGCATGGCCCGCAAGGTGCTGCTCGGCCTGTTTGAAATCCTGGGCGAGCGGCACCCGCTGACCCGGCAGTACCGCCAGGAACTGAGCATGGTGCTGTTCTAAACCCCATCCGGGCCGGGGTGTTTGGTGTGGAGGAAAGCACGGACCGGGCAGGTCGGGCGCGCTTGACACGGGGGGCAAAGACGTTACAATCCCCGGCAAACAATTGAAGATTTGGGGAGCGTAGCGGCTGGGCCTCGTCGGAAAGCGTGGATGCGTTCACCGCACCGGCGAGGCTACGAGGTGGAGGTTCCTCCCGTGAGGGAGTGCTAACCCAGAAGTCGGGTCCCCGGTGTTCCGGCGGAGGCCGCCCCGGACATCGGGTCCCAGCGGGGCTTCTGGGGAAAATCGAGGGAATCAGCGGATGCCTCCCAGGCCTGGCCACGGGCCTGGCGCTCCCCCTTCCGGCGCAAGGGCGGCGCGGAAAACCCTGGGGTGACCCGGGGGACAAGGCCCGCCCAGTGGCCCAGGACCCGTAGGGGTCTTGGTGTATCTTGCAAGGAAGGGGCGTGGGCTGGCACCACGCGACAAAAGGGTTTGCCATGTTCGAGCGCGCACGCCCCAGGCGTGCCGATTTGTTTTAAATGGTCGTTGGTCGATCGTCGATCGTCGATGGTCGATGGATGAAACGAAACCAACGACCAACGACCACCGACCAACGACCAACGACTAACGACCACCGACCAAGCCATACGGAGGTCGCCATGCACAAGGCAACCGAAGCCAACCTGTACCACCGTTACCACATCCCCACCGAGGATGTGCCCGACATCGTTCCCTGGCCGCCCCGCTTCAAGGTGCAGGTACGCAAGCACCGGCTGGCCCTGCTCCTCCTCAAGGAACTCCTTCACTACCGGGGGAACCTCAAGGTGGTGCTGAGCCGGCCCTGCATCTACGGCGTGTTCTCCGGCCCGGTAGGCGGCTTCGCGCCCCGGGAGCAGTACTGCGTGGGCTGTCTCCGCTGCACCACCCAGTACCCCGACGTGGTGCAAATCCTGCCCCATCCCGAACGGGCCAAACTGGGCGATTCCTTCTTCACCCCGCATTACGTGACCACCGTGGCCTACGAGGCCACGACCGGCCGGGTGCCCGTGCGGGGCGCGGGGTATCGGGGCCGCTTCGGTGGCGAGGGCTGGGACGGCATGTGGACGGACATGTCCGAAATCGTGCGGCCCACCCGTGACGGCATCCACGGCCGCGAGTTCATCTCCACCATGGTGGACATCGGCGAGCGGCCCGACCACCTGGTGTTCGACGACCGGGGCGAACCCGTGACGCCCCCGCGGGTCTTCGGCATCCCCCTGCCTCTGGTGTTCGACCAGCTGCCCGGCATGGACCGCAACCCCGCGCTGGCCCGGGTGCTGGCCCGCACCGCGCGGGAACTGGACACCCTGGCCCTCTTCCCCCTGGAGGCCCTGGCCCACGTGGAGCCCGATGGCCGCCACCTGGTA
>JALXBY010000260.1:5105-14845 GCA_026991215.1 Anaerolineales bacterium | reverse complement strand
AAAGCCGTAGACTTATAGCGGGTTGGCACTTGCTTTCCATTGACCTGGGCCTTGAAGTTCTGGATAGGCTGTGGTTCCTCGTCGTCAAAACATAGCGCGGGGAAATAGACTTCCATGCGTTCATCTTGCTCGCCTTCGTTGCGCATCCAAAACACGGCATCGACGTTGGCATAGACCATGTCCATGGAGGTGTTCATGCGTACAGAAATCACCACGCGTTCCGAAAGCATGCGTACCCGGGTCTCCGCACTGTCCGGGCCGGGGTCGCCGCCGCCAGGATATTGCGGCGGGGCAATATCGGGCCATACCCCCATACCCAGGTAGGCAAACGCAAGCATGCTGAGCATGAGTAGTGAAACCCGTTTCATTTGTCTCCCTCCACAGGGCGATGCTTTGGGGAGAGAATCTTTGAGCATTTTACCCGTTGTGGAAAGTTCTACGGGCCAGGCCCCGCGCGACTTCGCCCCTTTTCCCCAAGGGGATGACCAGGCAGGGCCGCCCTGTGATACAATGCATTATGTCCACCCCCATTGCAGGAGGTCCATCATGGTTGAGGATATTTTGAAGGACGCCGAGGAACGCATGCAGGCTGCCATCCGGATTCTGGAGGAAGAACTCAAGCGGGTACGCACGGGTCGTGCCAGCCCTGCTTTGGTGGAACACATTACCATTGACTACTACGGCATCCCCACGCCCTTGATTCAACTTGCCGCCATCACCGCGCCGGAACCCCGGATGCTCATCATCAAACCCTTCGACCCCAAGACCCTGCCCCAAATCGAGCGGGCCATCATGACTTCGGATCTGGGCGTCAACCCCAGCAACGATGGCAAGCAGATTCGCCTGGTGTTTCCGCCCCTGACCGAAGAGCGCCGGCGGGAACTGGTTCGCCTGGTGGCCCAGCGGGTGGAACACACCCGGGTGTCCATCCGGAACGTCCGCCGGGACGCCATCCGCGACTTGCGGGACCTGGAAGACGAAGGCATGATTTCCGAAGACGAACGCTACCGGGCCGAGAAGCAGGTCAACGAGTTGACCGAAAAGTACATCGAAAAGGTCGAACAGATTGCCGAACGCAAAGAAAAGGAAATTTTGGAACAATGAGCAGCACGCAACCGGTTCCCGAAAAGGTGCCGCGGCACGTGGCCATCATCATGGACGGCAATGGGCGTTGGGCGCAGGCCCGGGGGCTGCCCCGGCTGGCCGGGCATCGGGCCGGGGTGGAGGCGCTCCGTCGGGTCATCGAGGCCAGCGTGGAATTTGGGATTCAATACCTGACCGTGTACGCCTTTTCCACGGAGAACTGGGGCCGGCCCCAGGACGAGGTCGAGGGCCTGATGAACATTCTGGAGGAAGTCATCGACCGCGAGGTCCCCGAACTGCACCGGCAGGGCGTGCAGATTCGGCACCTGGGCAAGATGGAGGGGCTGCGGCCGGAACTCCAACGGAAGATTCGGGACGCCGTGGAACTGACCCGGAACAACACCCGGCTTGTGCTCAACGTGGCCCTCAACTACGGGGGGCGGGATGAAATCGTCCAGGCCGTGCGGCGCATCATCGCCGCGGGGTACCGGCCCGAAGAGGTCACCGAAGCCCTGATTGCCCAGCACCTGTACACCGCGGGGATTCCGGACCCCGACCTGGTCATCCGCACGTCAGGCGAGCAGCGGATGAGCAACTTCCTGCTGTGGCAGTCGGCCTATGCGGAGTGGTACTTCACCCCGGTCTACTGGCCCGACTTCGACCGGGAGGAATATCGCAAGGCCCTGGAGGAGTATGCGCGACGGCAGCGCCGCTTTGGACGGGTGGAACCCGTGGAGACCCCGCCCTCCCGGCCTTGAACGCGGCCCTTGCTGGGCCGCGCAAGGGTGCGGCCCTGGCCCGCTGGGGATGCGGGGTTGGCCCCTTTCCCTGTGACTTTTAAGAATGTCTGAAGGGGCCGCTGCGCGCCTTGACATTCCCCTGGAAGGAAGTTATAAGAAGTAGGCCTGTTGTGGTGGTCAATTTCTCCCCAAGGAGGACAGCCTTGGCGAAGTCGAGAAGCCAACTCATGGTGGAGCGGCTGCGGGAGTTACAAGCCTCCTCGCCGGATATCGAAGCCTCGGCCGTGGTGAGCATCGACGGTCTGCCCATCGCGTCGGCCCTCCCGCAGAACATCGAGGAAGATCGCGTCTCCGCCATGTCCGCGGCCATGCTTTCCCTGGGTGAACGCATTGCTGCGGAACTGGGACGGGGCCGTCTGGAGCAGGTGTACATCAAGGGGGAACAGGGCTACGTCATCCTCATGGCCATTGGGGAAGAGGCCGTGCTCACCGTGTTGGCGCGGGAACAATCCAAACTTGGGTTGATTTTCCTCGATATGCGCCGCGCGGTGGAAGACCTGGAGAAACTCATCTAAGGCCACCCATGGCCTAGCTCCGCGGGGGCCCGTGCAATTCTCTCCGTCTCCCCAAGCCCCATAATCGAGGGAAGCAACTATGGCTGAGGCGCAAGGCTCGCAGGAACGTCGCATTCCCCCCAGTGGATACTACTATCCGAACAAATTTGCCCGGATTGCCTTCCAGGCGCTGGAAGAGGTGATGGGCCCGCAAGGGTTCCGGGCCTTGTTGCGGTACATCAAGCTGGACCATTACCTGGATCAACTCCCCCCTGACAACCTGAACCGGGAATTCGATTTCGCGGACTTCTCGGCGCTGAACTGGGGCCTGGAACAACTCTACGGTCCACGGGGTGGCCGCGGGCTGGCTTTGCGGGCCGGCCGTGCCACCTTCGCTGAGGGCCTGCGTAACTTCGGCGCCCTGGCCGGCGTGGGTGACCTGGCCTTCCGCATGTTGCCCTTGCAGGTCAAACTCCGCATCGGCCTCAACGCGATGGCCCGTATCTTCAGCCAGATGAGCGACCAGGTCACCACGGTGGAAGAGAAAGAGGACCACTTCGTGTACACCATCCACCGCTGCCCGGTGTGCTGGGGCCGGGCCAACACCTCCGATAGCCCGGTGTGCTACATGGCCGTGGGCCTGCTGCAGGAAGGGTTGCGTTGGGTTTCCGGTGGTCGGGAGTTCCGGGTGTACGAGTCGAAGTGCATTGCCAAGGGCGACGATGTATGTGAGTTCATCATCTACAAGGAACCCCTGCCCGAAGAGTAAGGACCGTCCCTGGGATGCGCAAGCACGCTGCTCTTTGGTAGGGAGAAATCCGGTCGGGTTTCTCCCGTTTTGTTTTTCTTAAACTTGGATGAGAGCCTTTGCCACCAGTCGGGTCAACCCACCTTTTGAGGAGTTGGGATGGCAATGACCGAACAGGGGCTGGCTGCGTTACCTGTAGGCAATCAACCCCGTGTCCTGCTCATCGACGACGACCGCGCCCTGGCCGAAATGCTTCAGGCCTACTTCGCCAACTACGCGGTGGACTTGCGGGCCGCGTACACCGGCCAGGACGGGCTGCGCGCGGCCCGGGAAATGCAGCCCGACATCATCCTCCTGGACATTCACCTGCCCGACATCAGCGGCTTCGACGTGGCGAAACAACTGCAACAGCACCCCAAGACCGCGTACATCCCCATCATCTTCCTCACCGAGGTGCGGGGGCGGGAAGCCCTGCTCAGCGGGCTGCGCCTGGGCGCGGACGATTACATCACCAAGCCCTTCGACCTGCACGAACTCCGTTTGCGCATCCGCAACACCCTGGAAAGCGCCCGCCGGGTCCACCGCTTCCATCCGGTGACCGGCCTGGCCTCGCCAGAAGTGCTCCAGCAGGCCCTGCAGGAACGCCTGCAACACCGCATGCCCTGGGCGCTTTTGGGCGTGTTCATCGAGAACTTCGACGACCTGCGGCAACGGTACGGCATCCTCGCGGCCAACGACGCGCTTTACGCCATCGGAAAACTCGTGCACTACGTATTGCGGGGCGTTTCCACCGAAGACCTGGCCGCCCACCTGAGCGACGTGGACTTCGCCTTCCTGACCGTGCCCGAACGCCTTCCCCGGTACCAAAAGCGGGTGCGGGAAATCCTGGAACCCAAACTCCCCTATTTCTACGCCTGGGAAGACTGGCAGCAGTTGCCCGAAGACCGCCGCTTGCGGCTCCACCTGTGCAGTCTGACCCACCGCGATGGCCACTGGGAACACGCCGGTGAGGTGCTCAAGCACCTGGAACGCCAGCGGGCCGAAGCGTGAACCCCCTTTCGCCCTGTTCCCCGGGGCCGCCATACCCTTGAATTCCCCCACAAGAGGCGATAACCGTGACACTATGGATGGTCATCCCCACGTATAACGAAGCCGGCAACCTGCCCCGCCTGGTGGAACAACTGCTCGCCCTGCCCCTGCCGTTGCACATCCTGGTGGTGGACGACAACAGCCCCGACGGAACCGGCGAGGTGGCCGAGACCCTGCGCGCTCAACACCCCGACCGCATTGACGTGATGCATCGGTCCCGCAAGGAGGGCCTGGGACCCGCGTACCGGGCCGGGTTCCGCTATGCCCTGGAGAAAGGCGCAGAGGTCATCGGCCAGATGGATGCCGACCTTTCCCATCCCCCGGAACGGCTGCCGGCCATGTACCAGGCCCTGGAGGATGCCGACGTGGTTCTGGGTTCCCGCTACGTGCCGGGGGGCGGGTTGGACCCCAGCTGGCCTCTGCGGCGGCGGATGCTTTCCAAAGGCGGGAACCTGTACGCCCGGTTCATCCTCGGCCTGCCCATTCGGGACGTCACCGGGGGGTATCGGCTCTGGCGGCGGCAGGTCATGGCCGCGCTGCCGCTGGACCAGATACGGTCCACGGGCTACGTCTTCCAAATCGAGATGATTTACCTGGCCTACCGGCTGGGGTTCCGCATTCGCGAGGTGCCGATTTTCTTCCGGGAGCGCAGTTGGGGGGAATCCAAACTTTCCTTTGCCGTACAGCGGGAAGCGGCCTGGGCCGTGTTGATGATGCGCTGGCGCTGGGGGAAGTGGCTGCGGCAGGCCCGGAAGGGACGCCAGAGGTAAAGGCTACGCCGACCGCAACCGTTGCGCCAGCCGTTGGGCGTGGGTCAGGCTCAGGTTGGGCCGGTTCAGGCGACCATCCTGCAACACGCCGGTTTCCAGGAGCAGGGCCAGCAGGCGCTTGGCTTCCTTCGCGCTGATGCCCAGGCCCTTTTGCAGGCCCCGCCGCCAGAAGGCCCGGTCCGCATCCTGGGGGGCCTGGGCCGCCAGTTCCCGCACCGCGCGCAGCAGGCGGGCCGTGCGCGCCACATCTTCCCGCACCGGCATCACGTGGACCTTGCCGTACAACCGTTCCTCCCTCAGGGAAATGCACGGGATGCCGGCCGGGTCTTCCCACAGGTCGATGCGGCCCCGACCGCGGGCCTTGTTCAACGCGTCTTCCCAGGAGGCCGTATCCGGCCAGAGGGCCTGCACCAGGTCCAGGGGGATGGCGCTGCGGAAGGCCCGGCGCAACCTGCCCACCAGTTGCACCAAGGTCTCGTCGGGTTCGGGCGGGGTTGGGGCTTCTTCCTCTTCGGCTGGCGGGTCTGGGGTGAAGGACTGGGTGCTCAGGAAGTCGAACACCGGGAACTCGGCCAGGATGTTCTGGTCGGTGGACGGGGAGCGCAGGTCCGGAACCATGAAGATGACGTTGTAACCCATCTCCTGGAGGGTGCGGCCCAGCGCGGTGAAGGCCTCGTCCCCCGACCCCAAAATGTAGAGGTCGGCGGGCCGGGTTTCCACGTGGCGGCCCAGTTCGAAGGCCAGGCGCATGTCCGCGTAGTTGTGAATCACCCACTTTTTGCCCGGCGAAGGCTGCCGACGACGACGGACACGGGGGTGCAGGAAGCTCTGCGCGTCGATGACCGTGGCCACCCGGTTCAGGCCGCCGCTTTGGGGGTCGTAATGGGTGAAGTTGGCCACGACGATGAAATCCTCCCGGTCCAGGGTCCCGAACCGGTCTTCGATGAAGGCCACCAGGCGTTCGAAGTCCATCTTGGGCGGCAGGCCATAGGGGTACTCCGGCGTCCTGGTCCGGTTCTTGAGGGAGGTGTACAGGTTTTCGAAATCCAGAAACAGGGCCACACGGCGACGTCTCGATGCCTCCTGGGACATGGACCGCACTCCCTTGTGTGTGGTACGAACGAACGTCCTTGGCCGAACACCCAACCCTTTCTGCCCCGACGTGCTGTAACGTCAGCGTTGCCTCAAGCACGTCTCCCCGGCACGATAACAAAAAGTATACAGGGCGCCTGGCCCCTTTTACGGCCCTGCCTGCCCGTGAAGGTGAGAAGCACCTTCTCAAGCCTGCGCTAAAACGCCAGCACCCCGCGGCGCACCAGCCACTTCTTGAACTCGAAGGCAATCAGGACCCCAGGGATGAACAGGGTGGCCAGGAGGAACTCCTGGAGCGAGAGGGCCTGGGTGCCGAAGATGGTCTGCAAGCCGGGCACGTACACCACCAGGAGTTGCAGCAGGAAAGTCAGGCCGATGGCTCCCAGCAGGGCCTTGTTGGTCCACAACCCACGGGTGAAGATGGACTCCTTGTAACTGCGCAAGGCCCAGGCGTTGCTCATCTGGCTCAGGCACAGGACGGTAAACAACACCGTGCGCCAGGTCTCCCGGCCCTCCTTCCACAACAACCAGCCGGAAAGCAGGCTCAACGCGCCCAAAACCAGGCCGACCCAAAGCACGTCCCGGCCCAGGCCCCGGCCCAAAATCGAGGTCTGGGGCGGATAGGGCGGCCGTTTCATCGTGTCCTTTTCGGGCGGCTCCACCGTGAGGGCCAGGCCGGGCAGGCCGTCGGTGACCAGGTTAATCCACAGAATCTGCAGGGGCGTCAGGGGCACCGGCATCCCCAGCAGGGGACCCACCAGCATCACGAAAATTTCCCCGATGTTGGAACTCAAGGTGTACTGGATGAAACGCCGCACGTTGTCGTAGATGACGCGGCCTTCTTCCACCGCGGCCACGATGGTGGCGAAGTTGTCGTCCAAAAGCACCATATCCGCGGCTTCCTTGGCCACCTCGGTGCCGATTTTGCCCATGGCCACGCCGATGTCGGCCTTCTTGAGGGCGGGCGCGTCGTTCACGCCGTCGCCGGTCATGGCCGTGATGTGCCCGCGCGCCTGCAGGGCTTCCACAATCCGCAACTTGTGCTCCGGCGCGACCCGGGCAAACACCCGGACGTTTTCCACCCGGGCCTTCAGGTCTTCGGGGGAAAGGCGTTCCAGTTCCACCCCCGTGAGGAAGGCATCCTGGTCGTCTTCAAGCAGGCCCAGTTCCTGGGCAATGGCCCGCGCGGTCGCGGGATGGTCCCCGGTAATCATCTTGACCTCGATGCCGGCCTCCCGGCACACCCGAACGGCTTCCATGGCCTCAGGCCGCAGGGGGTCCTTCATCCCCACCAGGCCCAGGAAAATCAGGTCGGTTTCCGCGGCCTGCTCCAGCGCGGGGCCGTTTTCGGGCAGGGTGTCCAGCCCTTTCAGGGCCAGGCCCAGCACCCGGATGCCCTGCCGGGCCAGGTCTTCGTTGGCCTGGAGCAGGTGCGCCCGATGCGCCTCGCTCAGGGGGATGACTTCCCCATCCTTCCACAGCCGGTTGCTGCGGGCCAGCAGCACATCGGCCGCGCCCTTGACGAAGACCACATACGGCGGCACCTCCCGGTCCGCGAACAGCCGTTCCCAGAGCCGATGCAGCCGGGGGAATTGGGGCAGGGCCTCCTGGTTCACGGTGTGCACCGTGCTCATGCGTTTGCGTTTGGAGGTAAAAGGCACCTCGGCCACCCTGGGGAAGACCGTTTCCAGGGCCGGTTTGGGGTACCCAAAGCGGGCCGCGGCCACCACCAGCGCGGCTTCCGTGGGGTCGCCCAGGGCCTTGAGGTCTTCGCCGTCCGTGGGGGGAACCAGTTGCGCGTTGTTGCACAGCGCGGCCGTGATGAGCATCACGGGGAAGTCGGGGTCGTCGTCCAGGCAGGCCAGGGACGCGGTGGTTTCGGTAATGCGAACCACCCGACCGCCCATGCGGGTGGTCAACTGGGCCACGTCACAGCGCTTGCCAAAGCCATCCAGCACCACCACGGTCATGCGGTTTTGGGTCAGGGTGCCGGTTTTGTCGGTGCAGATGGTGGTGACGGAACCCAGGGTTTCCACCGCGGGGAGCTTGCGAATCAGGGCGTTGCGGCGGAGCATCCGCTGCGCGCCCAGGGCCAGGGCGATGGTCACCACGGCCGGCAGGCCTTCGGGCACCGCGGCCACGGCCATGCTGATGGCGGTGATGAACATGTACCGGGGGTCCTGGCCCTGCAACAGGCCCAGAAGGAAGATGAGCACAATCAGGGCCAGGGCCGCGAAGGTCAGGTCCCGGCCCAGGCGGGCCAGCCGGCGTTGCAGGGGCGTCGGTTCCCGCTGCACGCTGCGCAGCATGGTGGCGATTTTGCCCAGTTCGGTCTGCTCGCCGGTGGCCACCACCACGGCTTCCCCGTGGCCAAAGGTCACCCAGGTGCCCATGAACAGCATGTTCCGGCGCTCCGCGATGGGCACATGGTCCATCTCCAGGGGTTCCACCTGTTTGGACACGGGTTCCGATTCACCCGTCAGGGCCGATTCGTCCACCCGGAGTTCCACGCTCTGCAGCACCCGGGCGTCGGCCGGGACCGCGTCCCCGGCTTCCAGCAGGAGGACGTCGCCGGGGACTACCTCTTCCGCGGAAATCTCCCGGACCGTGCCCTCCCGCCGCACCCGGACGGTGGGTACGGCCAGCTTCCGAAGCGCGGCCAGGGCCCGCTCGGCCCGGTACTCCTGGGTGACGCCCAGCACCGCGTTGAGCACCACGATGACCAGAATGGCCACGGCCTCCTTGTAGTCGCCCATGGCCCAGGAGATGCCGGCCGCGGCCAAAAGGAGCAGCACCATGGCCTCGGTGAACTGCTCCAGGAACATCCGCCAGAGGGGGGTACCGGCCTCTTCGGGCAGACGGTTGGGGCCGTAGGTGGCCAGGCGCCGGCGGGCTTCCTCTTCGGAAAGGCCCTGGGCAGGGTCCACCTGCAGGGCCTGGCAGACCTCCTCCACGGTCATGCGATACCAGGGCTGCGAAGCCATCGATGACTTTCCTCCATGGTGCGGATGATGGTGTTGGGAAAGGGGCTTGGGCATATCCAAACGTTCAATGCCGGGCGCGTCTTGACAGTCGGCCTGCCGGGTCCCTATAATAATGGGCGCAAGCGGGCGTAGCCAAGTGGTAAGGCAGCGGCTTCCCAAGCCGCCATGCGCGGGTTCGAATCCCGTCGCCCGCTCTTTTTATTTTTCTCCCTCCGTTACCTCCATGGCCGCCAGGCGCTCGGCCTCGTCCCGCAAAATCAAGTCGTCGATGAACACGTCCAGGTCCCCATCCAGGACCTCGGGCAGGTTGTATACGGATTTCTGCAGCCGGTGGTCGGTGACGCGGGACTGGGGGAAGTTGTAGGTGCGGATTTTCTCCGCCCGCTCGCCCATGCCCACCTGGGCCCGTCGCTCTGCAGCCAGGGCCTCTTCCCGTTTACGGCGTTCCATTTCGTACAGCCGGGCCCGGAGAATCTGCATGGCCCGCCGTTTGTTCTGGGTCAGGGAACGCTCGTCCTGGCACTGGACCACGATGCCCGTGGGCAGGTGCGTAATGCGCACCGCGGTGGCGTTCTTCTGAACGTGCTGGCCGCCGGGCCCGCCGGCCTTGTAGACGTCGATTTTCAGGTCCTTTTCCGGAATCTCGATTTCCACGTCCTCCACCTCGGCCAGCACCGCGA
>JALXBY010000260.1:2995-5095 GCA_026991215.1 Anaerolineales bacterium | reverse complement strand
GCACCGCGACGGTGGCCGTGGACGTGTGAATCCGCCCCTGGGACTCGGTCACCGGTACCCGCTGCACCCGGTGCACGCCCGACTCGTACTTCAACCGGGAATACGCGCCCCTGCCCTTGATGAGGAAGATGATTTCCTTGTAGCCGTTCAGCCCGGTCGGGTTGGCGGAAAGCACCTCCACCTTCCAGCCCTTGCGTTCGGCATAACGGGTGTACATGCGGAACAGGTCGGCCGCGAAGAGCGCGGCCTCCTCGCCGCCCGCGCCGGCCCGGATTTCCATAATCACGTTGCGCTCGTCCCGGGGGTCCTTGGGCAGCAACATCCGCTTGATTTCCTGCTCCAGTTGCTGGATTTGCCCTTCCAGGTTGTCGATTTCCTCCTTGGCCAGTTCCCGGAGTTCGGGGTCCCGCTCGTCCTCCAGCAGGCTTCGGGCCTCCTCCAGTTGCTGCAGGGCCTGCCGGTAGGCCCGGGCCTTTTCCACGATGGGTTCCAGTTCCGAACGCTCCTTGGCCAGCGCAGCCAGGCGTTTGTAATCCCCGGCCGCCTGGGCCATCTCCCGGTCGATCTGCTCCAGCCGGTCTTCCAGTTTGGCCAGTTTGTCCAGCAGCATGCCACGCCTCCCCACAAGAGATGTGCACGCAACCCAGCCATGCGGGCGGACATGAAGTATAACATAACTTGAGCACCTTGGCGATTCCCATGCCAAGAGTATAATGCTCGATGGCCCCCACGACCCGACCTTTCACCACTAACCCCTAACCAAGGACCCTCGACCAACGACGAACGACCTGTTTCCGAGGCACCCATGACCGCGCTACCCCCAGCCCTGCAACGCCTGATGGAAACCCTGGAACGCCTGCCGGGCATCGGACCCAAGTCCGCGGCCCGGTTGACCTTCTTCTTGCTCAAGCAACCGGAACTGGCCCGCACCCTGGCCGAGGCGCTCCAGGCCCTGGAAGCCGTCACCCTGTGCCAGCGGTGCTTCCATATTACCGAAGCCGGTCAGCCCCTTTGCGCCATCTGCCGGGACCCCAACCGGGACGCCTCCACCATCTGTGTGGTGGAGGAGCCGCTGGACGTCCTGGCCCTGGAGCGGGCCGGCGTGTACCAGGGCGTGTACCACGTGCTGCACGGCGTGATTTCCCCCGTGGAAGGCGTGGGGCCCGAAGACCTTCGCATCCCCGAACTCTTAGACCGGGTGACCCAGGGAGAAGTCAAGGAGGTCATCCTGGCCACCAACCCCAGCCTGGAAGGGGACGCCACGGCTTCGTACTTGGCTTCCCTGTTGAAGCCCTTGGGGGTCAGGGTCACCCGGCTGGCCCAGGGTCTGCCCTCAGGCGGGGACCTGGAATACGCGGACCCGCTGACCCTGGTCCGCGCCCTGGTGGGCCGGCAGGAAGTGACGTGAATTGTGGGCAGTCGGCAGTCGGCAGTCCGCAGTGGGCGGTCGGCAGTCGGTGGTCAGCAGGCGGCAGTGCGCGGTCCGCGGTGCGCCGTCGGCAGGTAGCGTACGCGGTGGGCGGGCAGCGCACTGCGCACAGCGGTGAAACCAACCATGTGGGCACGAACGCGCAGGCGGATTTCCATACCCTTACCCCGTCTGGCCGTGGGGCTGCTGCTCCTGGGCGCGGTCCTGCTTTTGACCAGCGGCATCCTGGGGCCGCTGCCCGCGGCCGTCTCCCGGCCCTTAGTGTTCGTCCAGACCTGGGTGGCCCGGTATGCCCAGGCCGTCCAGACCTTCTTCAGCGCGCCCCGGGAGATGGACGCGCTCATCCGCCGCAACCAGGCCCTGGAAGCCGAAGTGGAACAACTGCGGGCCCAGGTCGCGGCCCTGCAGCAGGAAGTGGCCCGGTTGCAGGCCGTGGCCGAGTTGCTGGACTTCGCCCGGGAGCATCCGGAAAACAAGTACCTGGTGGCCCAGGTCATCGGGCGGGACCCCAGCCCCTTCATGCACTACATCCTCATCGACGTGGGGTCCGAGGACGGCGTCCGGCCCGGCATGCCCGTGGTGGCCGCGGAGGGCCTGGTGGGCCAGGTGGAGGCCGTCATCCCCACTGCGGCCCGGGTGCGCCTGATTACCGACCCCGGCTCCCGGGTCAA
>JALXBY010000260.1:0-2985 GCA_026991215.1 Anaerolineales bacterium | reverse complement strand
GCCAGTACCCGCCCGACATCCTGGTGGGCCAGGTGGTCAGCACCCGCAAGTTGGGCTATGCCCTGTTCCAGGAAGCCGCGGTGCAGCCCGCGGTGGACTTTGCCCACTTGCGCGCGGTCATGGTCGTGGTTAACTTTCGAGCGGTGGACATCTCACCCCTCATCCCCACGCCCCAGGCGCCTTGAGACCTTCTGGTGATGAGCCGGCTTCGCCTGGTTACCCTCCTGGCCCTGGCCCTGTCCGCGCAGTTGGTCGTGGCCCCGATGCTCAGGTGGTTCCAGGGCTTCCCGGACCTGATGTTCCTGACCTGGGCATCGGTGCTGCCGCACCTTTCCGGCCGGCGGCTGTGGTTCTGGACCGGCTTGTGGGCCGGGAGCATCGGCTGGGTTTCTGCCCAACCCTTCTGGCTGCCGCTGCTGGCCTATGGCCTCCTGGCCCGCGCGTGGCAGCCGGTGCGCAACCGGTGGGGCCGGGCCTGGATTCCCCTTTACCTGAGCCTGGTGCTGGGCGGTACCCTGTGGTTGCGGGGGATGGAGTACCTCTTCCGTCTTGTTCAAGGCGTGCCCATGCCCTGGCAACCCGCCCTCACCAACGTGGTGGCCCCTACCCTGTTCTGGAACCTGCTTCTGGCCTTCCCCATATGGGCGCTGGCCCATGTGGGGGCCGCGGCCCGGCCGGAAGCCCCGGCTTCGACCGGGGCCGGTGCGGTCCTGTGAACCCAAACCCAGGGAAACATCGAGGAAGCGCGAGCCATGAATGGGATTCTCGAACGCCCCCCCGAATATCAGGCCAACCATCTCCCCAGGGCGCGGTTGTACGCGCTCCCCGCGGTCTTGGGGCTTGTGTTGCTCCTGTTCACGGTGCGGTTGTTCCGGCTCCAGGTGCTGGAATACGCCCAATGGGAGGCCCAGGCCGAGGAGAACCGGGTGGAAGTGCTGAACATCCCGGCGCCCCGCGGGGCCATCTACGACCGCAACGGCGTGGTGCTGGCCCGCAACGTGGCCGCGTATCACGTGGTGGTGACCCCCGCTTACCTGCCCGACGACCCAGGCACGGTGGAGCGCATCTTCCAGGAACTCAGCCGGCTGCTGGACATGCCCCTGGATTACAGCGAAATCTCGCCGGAAAACCCGTACGTCCCCTGCCGTTCCGACCACGGCATCCGGCAAATCGTGTACTACGGTGAAACCACCGCTCCCTACCGGGCGGTGCGGCTCAAGTGCAACGTGCCTCGCGAAGTGGCCATGATGGTCGAGGAGCGCAACTGGCCCGGTATCGGCATTGAGGTGGAACCCATCCGGGATTACCCCACGGGCGAGCCTTCGGCCGTGGTGGTGGGCTTCCTGGGGCCGGTGCCCGAAGCCCTGGTGGACTTCTACGAGGCCAAGGGCCTGGACATCAACCGGGATAAAGTGGGCTACGCGGGCATCGAGATGTATTACCAGGACCTGCTGGCCGGCCGCAACGGCCGGCGGGTGGTGGAAGTGGACGTCGCGGGCCGCATCCTGCGGGACCTGGAGCCGCCGCAAAAGCCCGTCCCCGGCACGAACATCCGTTTGACCATCGATTGGGACCTGCAGCGGGCCGCGTACCACATCGTCCGCCAGGAACTGGACGAGTGGAATGCCTACTTCAACGGGACCAAGGTCTTCAAGAACGCGGTGGCCATCGCGATGAACCCCAAGACCGGGGAAATCCTGGCCATGGTCTCGGTTCCCACTTTCGACAACCAGATGCTTACCCCCTTCATCCCCCAGGATTACTACGAGTACCTGGTGAGCGACGAATTCAAGCCCTTGTTGAACCATGCGATTTCGGCCGAGCACCCGCCGGGTTCGGTCTTCAAACTCATGACCGCGACCGCGGCCCTCAACGAGGGCGTGGTCCGGCCCAACCAGGTCATCGACACACCGGGCACGATTACCCTCATCGAGAAATTCTTTGCACGACAGGCGGGCCGTCCCCAGACCTTCTACGACTGGAACTGGGAAACGGGCGGCTTTGGCCAGCTGGAATTCCTGGACTGCATCGCCTGGTCCAGCAACGTGTGCTTCTACAAGGTGGGCGGCGGGTATTTCGACGAGATTCCCGATGGCGGGGTGGGCATCTGCCGCATCGGGGTCTATGCCAAGGCCATGGGCTATGGCCAGCGCACGGGCATCGACCTGCCCGGCGAGGCCGATGGCCTGATTCCCGACCCCCGCTGGAAGCGCATCTACCTGAGCGAGAACTGGTCCACGGGGGATACCTACCTGGCCAGTGTGGGCCAGGGGTACGTGCTGGCCACACCCCTTCAGATGCTGGTCGCGGCCGCGACCATTGCCAATGGCGGCAAAGTGGTCAAACCCACCCTGCTCTACCAGGTGCTGGACGCGGAGGGTCGGGTGGTCCGGCCCTTCCAACCCACCATCATCCGGGACGTTACCAAAGAACCGGTCATCGACGTCTTCGAGAACCCCGGCGGCATCGGCAGCTGCCGGCCCACGGGCGAGAAACGCACCATCGACCCCAAAGCCCTGGCCCTGGTCCGGGAAGGGATGCGGCGGGCCGTGCTCTACGGGACCCTGGAGCGGCCCTTCCGCAACTTCCCGGTCTCTGCGGCGGGCAAGACCGGTTCCGCGGAATACTGCGACAACCGCGCCCGGGCCGCGGGCCGTTGCATTCGGGGTTCCTGGCCTTCCCACGCCTGGACCGTGGCCTTCGCTCCCTTCGAGGACCCGGAGATTGCTGTGGTCGCCTTCGTATACGACGGTACCGAAGGCGCAACCGTGGCTGCGCCCATTGTGCGGAGCATCATGGAGTACTACTTCAACCACAAGGCCCAGGTGGAACGCACGGGACCGCTGCCCTGACCCGTGAGCAACAGCGCACGGTCGCCCATCGCCATTCCGCTGTCCCCCGCAAGGAGGCCGCCATGCATGTTGCCTTCCCCCACCTGGAAATCGTGCCCAGTGACCGCCTGCACCCCCATGAGGACCATGACCG
>JALXBY010000259.1 GCA_026991215.1 Anaerolineales bacterium | reverse complement strand
CCTCCACCGGGCCGACGATGGTGTAGGTCTCCGGCGGGAAGCCGTCTTCCTGGATGGTCACCTTGGAGCCCAGTTCGACCACGCCGGACTTGTTGCTGGAAGGATAGATGACCTTGGCCGTGGCCAACAAGTGTTCCAGTTCCTGGATGCGGCCTTCGATGAAGGCCTGCTCCATCTTGGCCGCTTCGTATTCGGTGTTCTCGAAGAGTTCGCCGCCTTCGGAAAGGGCTTCCCGCAACCGCTCAGCCACCTCCTTGCGCTTGACCCGCTTGAGGAATTCCAGTTCTTTCTTGAGCCGCTGGTAGCCTTCCGGCGTCAGGTAGGTCACCTTCATACGGAATCCCCTCCTTGGGAAGGTGAAAAAGAAAAAGCCACGCCACGCGCGGCCTTCCCGGTGCTGCCGCATTATACCAAAGGGGGCGCATTGTCAAGTCGGTGGGATGTTGGAGGTGTGTAGGAAGGATATGACCGTGCTGGATAGGGGTGCGCCTGGGGGTACGTCGCGGTGCGGGTATAATCAAAGCCCCATATGTCCATGGCCGTGGGCTGGTGTCGTTGACGATGTTATTGCAGCTTCCGCTTTTCCCTCAACCGGTCGATAGTGGCCGCACGCCACTCCAAAGTCCGCTGGAGGACCGACAGCGGTTTCGTGCGTTGTTGCAAGGTGATCTGGACTTCCACGGCCAGGAGGCTTCACCCATCCATCGGGTCCATCCTTTCCCAGCCAAATTCCCGCCAGCCCTGCCCCGGCTTTTCATCCAGCATCTCACCCGCAAAGGCGATTGGGTCTTAGACCCGATGATGGGTTCCGGTACGACTGTGGTGGAAGCCGCTTATAGTGGCCGAGTAGCCCTGGGTGGGGACATCGACCCGCTGGCGCTGCTGCTGACTCAGGCGAAGTGCAACCCGATTTCACCGCACCTCCTGGCGCAAGCGGTGGTCCGAACCATCCAACAGGCCGAGACCTTCATGCGCGATGGCCAGCGTTTGCAGCAACGTTGGGAAACAGGCTTCGACGCAGAAACCCGACGGTTTTTGGACTACTGGTTCCTCCCGGAGACCCAGAAGGAACTCCTGGCCTTGAGTATGGCCCTGGAAAGGGAAACCGATCCAGGAGTGCGGATGTGGTTGCGCATTACCTTTTCGGGCATCATCATTGCCAAAGGGGGGAGTGTGACCCTGGCTCGTGACCTTTCCCATACCCGACCCCATCGGGTGGCCAAAACCCCCCGTTCGGCGTTGGTGGCCTTTCGGGAGCGGGGAATGCGTCTGGCTCAAATGCTGGGACGGTCCGGAAGGCCGGGGGCACAGGTCAATCTCTTGTGGCAGGGGGATGCCCAGGCTTTACCCCTTCCCGCGAATCGGGTTCGCCTTATCGTGACGTCTCCGCCCTACGCCGGGAACGCGATAGACTACATGCGAGCCCATAAGTTCACCCTGGTATGGTGGGGGTATTCCATCCGTCAACTTGGGGCTTTGCGTCGGGAATACATTGGCGGGGAGACAACCCACGGTGTCCTTCTGGAACCCCTGCCGGATACGGCCCGCGAGGCGGTACAGCACATTGCGGAAGCCGACCCCAAGAAAGGTAAAGTATTGCACCGGTACTATTCCGAAATGCGCCGGGTGCTTTTGGAAATGGTCCGGGTCCTGCAGCCTGGCGGGTTTGCCGTGGTCATCGTGGGAGAAAGCACGATGCGGGGCCGACCAGCCCGGGTACCGGAAGCCCTGGCTGCCATCGGCCAACAGGTGGGCCTGGAATGGATACATACCGGGGTACGCCGATTGGACCGCAACCGCCGCATGATGCCCACCCGCCACCAACCCGGCGACTCCCAGATTGAACGAAGGATGCACCAGGAGTATGTCTTGGGTTTCATGAAACCTGGGAGGAACGGTTGATGGAATGGACCCGGTTGCGTGAGGCCTACCATCGCCGCCTGTGCACAGAAGTATTGAGCATCGTGGGGAATGTGCCGAACAACGCGGACCGCAAGAACCGGGCCAGCCTTGCCCTGGCTCGGGAGATGTGGAATCGAGTTTGCCAGCGCGTTCAAGTCAGCCCTGCGACGCGACCCAGGCAGCCCCAAACCGTGGGCAAATTGTTCGAAAAAGCAACCCTGGATTTTCTCAAACAGGCCTTTTCAAGGCTGACGCATTTGCGACCGGGTCCATGGCTTTTTGAAGTCTCGGGTGAACTGCACCACTTTGCCCAGTATCGACATCTGGCCGACCTCAAGGCTGCGTTGCAGACCCATCCCGCATTACACGCGGCCCTGGGCGATTACCTCATTCACCCAGACATTGTGATTGCCCGTCAGCCGTTGGACGATGCAAACATTAACGGTAACCGCCATCTTTTCGCGTCCCAGGAGCAACACATCGCTTATCTCACGCCTTTGCGGAAAGTCAACAACTCGCATCCGATTCTGCACGCCAGTATCTCATGCAAGTGGACCATGCGCAGTGATCGGGCGCAAAACGTCCGGACTGAGGCCTTGAATTTGATTCGGAATCGTAAAGGGCACACACCCCACATCGTCGTGGTCACCGCAGAGCCGCACCCCGGTCGATTGGCTTCCCTGGCTCTGGGCACGGGCGACCTGGATTGCGTTTATCATGTGGCCCTGCCTGAATTGGAAGAAGCCCTGCGTGTATATGGTGAACCCGGATTACTGGACCTGTTTACCACTATGGTTCAGGGTCAGCGTCTTCGCGATATTGCCGACCTGCCTTTAGACCTGGCCATTTGAAGGCAAATCATCCCATCAGGAGGTGATGTATGATCTTCCGCAGCCCCTATGGAGAGGTCACGATTCCCGAAGTGCCGTTGCACGAGTTCGTGTTGCAGCACGCCCTTGAATACGGCGACAAGCCCGCGCTCATCGATGGGCCCAGCGGCCGCACCCTGACCTACAAGCAGCTGGCCGGTGGCGTGCAGCGTCTGGCCGCGGCCCTGGCCCGGCGGGGCCTGAAGAAGGGCGACGTGGTCGCCATCTTCAGCCCTAACCTGCCCGAATACGCCCTGGCCTTCCATGGCATCCTGGCGGCCGGCGGCACCGTGACCACCGTCAACCCCCTCTACACCCCGCGCGAACTCAACTACCAGCTCAAGGACGCGGGGGCCCGCTTCATCTTCACCATTCCCCCCTTTGTGGAACGGGTGAAGCAGGCCCTGGAGGGCACCCAGGTTGAGGAAATCTTCGTCATCGGCGAGGCGGAAGGCGCGACGCCCCTGGCCGGGCTGCTGCAGAACACGGACCCCGCACCCCAGGTAACCATCCAGCCCAAAGAGGACCTGGCCGTGCTGCCCTATTCCAGCGGCACCACGGGCCTGCCCAAGGGCGTGATGCTCACCCACTACAACCTGGTGGCCAACATCGTGCAGAGCAACGGCGTCGAACCCGTGACCGACCAGGACGTGCTGGCCGGCGTGCTCCCCTTCTACCACATCTACGGCATGACCGTCATCCTCAACTTCGCGCTGTACAAAGGCGCGACCGTGGTCACCATGCCCCGCTTCGACCTGGAACAGTTCCTGGGGCTGATTCAAAAGCACCGCATCACCCGGATGCACCTGGTGCCGCCCATCATCCTCGCGCTGGCCAAGCACCCCATCGTGGATAACTACGACCTCTCCAGCGTGAAGGTCATCGTTTCGGGTGCTGCGCCCCTGGCGCCGGACGTGGCCCGGGCCGCCTCCCAGCGCATCGGCGCGGTGGTCAAGCAGGGCTACGGCCTGACCGAAACCAGCCCGGTGACCCACCTCAACCCCGACGACCCGGCCAAAATCAAACTGGAATCCGTCGGTCCGCCTATTCCCAACACCGAGTGCCGTGTGGTAGACTTGCAAACGGGCGAGGACCTGGGTCCGGGCAAGATTGGCGAAATCCTCATCCGCGGGCCTCAGGTCATGAAGGGGTACCTGAACAAGCCTGATGCCACGGCCCAGGCCCTGGAAGACGGCTGGCTCCATACGGGCGACGTGGGCTACGCGGATGAGGACGGCTACTTCTACATCGTGGACCGCATCAAGGAAATGATCAAATACAAGGGCTGGCAGGTCGCGCCGGCCGAACTGGAAGCCGTCCTGCTCTCCCACCCGGCGGTGGCCGATGCCGCGGTCATCCCCAGCCCGGACCCCGAAGCCGGCGAGGTGCCCAAGGCCTTCGTGGTCAAGAAGGCCGAGGTCACGGCCGAGGAACTGATGGAATACGTGGCCCAGCGGGTCGCGCCCTACAAGAAGATTCGCCGGCTGGAGTTCGTGGACCAGATTCCCAAGACCCTGTCGGGCAAAATCCTCCGCCGGGTGCTCATCGAGCAGGAGCGCAAGAAGATGCAGGGGGCTTCCCCCTCTGGGGACGCGGCCTCGTAAAGGGTCGGCCCCCTTCCTGAGCGGCCTCAGCGCCGATGGGCTGCTGAAGGTCGCCCCAACATAGCGGGCAAACGCGGGCGTTTTTCTGGGCCAACCGGGGCGGAATGCAGGGCGGGGCCGCCCCGGTTGGAGATTTAAATGGTCGGTGGTCGTTGGGTATTCG
>JALXBY010000258.1 GCA_026991215.1 Anaerolineales bacterium | reverse complement strand
AGGCCCGGTGCAGTAGAAAGAGCCGAGGCGGTCCGAATAGCGGGCCGCCTCGGCTCTTTTTCGTCGTTCGTCGATGGTCGATGGTCGTTGGTCGATGGTCGTTGGTCGATGGTCGATGGTCGTTGGCCGTTGGTTGGTGGGTGGTGGGTGTTACTTGCCTTTGCCTTTTCCCTGGCCCCCGGCGTTGCCTCCGCCGCCAGCATTGCCCTGGCCGCCGTTCCCGCCGCCCCGGCCCCGGCCGCGGCCCTGTTCCCAGCCCGGGGGCTGGCCCCCACAGTTAGGGTTGTACGCGCCGGCGCGCCCCTGGCCCGGACAGCGCTGGCCGCCTCCGTCCGTTGAGGGGGTGGCCGTCGGTTCGCCCTCGGGTGTTGCCGTGGCTTCCGCGGTGGCCGTTGGTTCGGTGGCAGGCGTCGCGGTGGGTTCCTCCGTGGTCGTGGCCGTGGGGCTTGGCGTTGACCCTGGGGTAGCCGTGGTTGTGGGGGTCGTCGTCATCGTGGGGGTCGAGGAACGCTGGGATTCGGTGGCCGCTACACCGGGCTGGCCCAGGGTGCGTTGTATCTCCATACGCCACTGCCGGGTGCCCTCCCAGGCCTGGGTCAGCACGGGCCGGGCTTCCTCTGGCGCGGTGCGCAGGAGTTGGGCCAGTTCCCGCTGGTACCGGGCCTCTTGCGGCAGAATCAGCCGCAGCGCGGCCTCCCGCTGGGTTTTCGAAAGGCGCTTTAGGGTACGGGCCAGTTGCCGGCGTTGATGCTGCCAGCGGCCAAGGACGATGGGCAAAGCCTGCGTGCGCCCCTGTCGCACCAGGCTGCGGATTTCCGTAATGCGCCGTTGGGCAAAGCGCAGGTACAGCCGGGGCCGGGAAGCCAGCGGGGTCAGGCGCCACTGCACGTCCTCTTGCCAGACCTTGACGGTGTAAAGGGGCTGCCCCGGCAGCGCGGCCTCGGCTGCCTGAACCGCAGTGGGCATGAGGAGAAGCAGACCCAGCAGGAACACGCCCAATGCCCAGGCCCAGGCCCGCGGCACTGCCAGGCGGGGCCATGGAATCGCAGCCAGCACGCGCCAGGGCTGTTGCATGTAAATCCGTGCGGTCAACCGTGTGCCCGCCCGGAACCGGAACTCAGGCCGCGGGGATGGGGGTGACGCGGCTTGCAACCGTGCTGCGGCCTGTAGCAAGGCTTGAATTTCCGGCCGCAGGGCTTCGGGCACCTGGGCCAGCGCGGTTTCCGCCGCTTCTCCCTGGCCTATGGCCTCCAGCACCCGGTCCAGCCAGTAGGCCAGGTCGTCTTCAGAGGGTTGGGTAACCCATGACATGGGGACTCACTCCTCATCTTGTTGCATGGCTTCCCGCAGTCGTTTCAGGGCGCGATACTGCAACAGCCGGGCGTGGTTCTCCCGGATACCCAAAATTTCCGCCACCTCGCGATGGCTCAAGCCCAGGAAGAAGCGCAGGATGAGTACTTCCTGGTACAGGGGCGGTAGCGTATGCAGCCAACGGCGCACCCGCTCGGCTTCCTCCTGGTCGAGGAGCGTGTGCTCCGGGCTGTCGGCCTGGAGGTGCAGACCGGCTTCCAGTGGGGCGTGGTCCCGCCGGGTGCGATAGTGGTCGATAATCAGGTTGCGGGCAATGCGGTAAATCCACGCCCGGGGGTTCTCCGGCACCTGCCGGGTCCGTTGCAGGGCTTCCCAGGCCTTGAGAAAGACGGTTTCGGTCAAATCCTCCGCGTCCTCTGGATTGCGCACACGGTAATAGACGAAACGATACACGGGTTCGAGCATCTGCTCATAGAACTGGCCAAAGGCCTTTACCTGGCCCTGCAGCGCCCGTTGCAGCAATGCACGGAGTTGTTCGGTGTTCATCCAGGTCGCCCTTTAAGACGAAAAAAGTCAGGTCTTGTTACAAATTGCTTTGGAATCATAAGTTCCGCAAAAATGCCTATATTGCCCAGGGATGGTTCCCTCTTGGGGACCAGTCTGCCTTTGAGGAACCGGTTCGGCAACGAGCATGAACGCGCTCATGGCTCGGTTTGGAGGCGGTATGAAACCCGTTCGCGGGTATAGCGCGCCACCTGGGTAACCAGGACCCAAAGGCGTTCCCCCTCCTGGGGTGCGAGGGAAACCTCCATGGCAGGCCGTTCCGCGCCCAGGGCATAGGTGCGTACCGTCAGGTCTTCCCCGCGCTGGCGCACGATACGAACCCGCAAGGCATTGGGCAGCACCGAAGTCACCCGGACGAAACCCTGGGCCTGCCAGCCCCCGGCATCCCGCTCGAAGTCTGTGGCGTACCCAATCGCGTCCAGCCGCACGTCATCCAGCACGAAGCCCCGCCGGTTGACCGCGGCATCGGTGACATAAACAAAACGCACCCACACCGGGCCACCGGTGTAGGCGCTCAGGTCCAAAGTTTCCTGAATCCAACGGGGGCCATCGGCCCCGCCAGAAGGGCCGGTATACCCCCAGCCGTAGTTGTTGCCCGTGGGGTTGGCCTCCTGGCCCGCGGGGGGCCGGAGCATTTCCCACCGTTCCCCATCTCTGGAGGCAAGCACATAGACGTAATCGTAGTCCTGTTCCAGGTCGAACCAGGTCCAGTACTGAAGTGCGGCCTGGCCCTGCACCTGGGTGAGGTCGAAACGCCGGGTCAGGGTCATTTCGGACTCGTCGCCATAGTTGGACCAGAACATCCAGCGGCCGGACCGGGCCTGTATGGGCAGCAGCGGTACGGTAGACGAGGTGCTGATGCGAAGCCGCAGGGGTTGGGGACAGAGCACTTCGTAAAGGTCCAGGCCAAAGGGGGCCACGTCTTCGGCCCGGTCTTCCGCACAGCCCAGGTAGTCGGCCCGGGCCGTTACCGGCAGGTTCAGCGTGCGGAACCCGAAACGGCCGTCCGCGGCTTTGGGGTCGTTGACCGTGATGGCGACCAACCAGTCGAGGAAGAGGTCTTCGTAGGTCATGCCGGGCGCGTAACGGTCCAGCACGGCCTGCACGCCGTCCCAGCCGTTCGCAGGTTCCGCAATGAGGTCGCGGAGGGCCTGGTCGCCCAGACGTTCCCAGAAATACGTGAGGAACAGGAAGGAGGCTGCATAGTGGGGCAGGGTGCTGCTTTCCTGGGGGTCGGGCCAGGCGTTCAGGGGGATGGCGGGGTTCAGCAGGTACAGCGGCGCCCGGCTGTCTTCCTGCAGTCGAAGCAGGTGGGGTGCCAGTTCCGAAGCGCCTTCATTAATCCAGGAGGCTTCGTTGCGGTCCTGGCTCCAGTGGATCATGTGCTGGAACTCATGGGCCAGCAGGGAGTACACCCAGGGGTGGTTGAGGGAGACCGCGTTGGCCGCGAAGACGAACATCTCGTGTTGGTTGGAATAGGGGTGCACGCTGCGGGGCCACGCGTCGTTGGAGGAGAAATACCCGGCCACGTTCCCGCCCAGGGAGGCGACGTAGAGGATGTAGATGCGGGGGTCCCCATCGATGCCCGGCGAGGGTTCCGTGCCAAAGTAGCGGCGCATGGCCGGGTAGATGCGCTGTTCGAAGGTCTGCATCAGGCTGGCCACGTCCTGGGGGTCTACGGGGATGCCCTCTTCGGCCCAGAAGTAGGCATATTCCCCGGTATAGAGCAGGCGGGCAGTGATGGTGCGGGCCTGGTTGGTATCGTGGTCGATGATGTAGAAACGCCGGCGCTCCCCGGGTTGTGGGGTCGGGTCTGGGGTCACGGTCCATGAAGCCGAACGGCCCAGCACCGTGGTGGCAAAACGGATGGGGTCGTGTATGGGGATTTGGGCTTCGCGCAGGGCCTGCAGGGTGAGTGGGGCCGGGTCCTCACGGTTGGGGCTTGGGGTGGGCGAGGGCGCAGGCGGGCGCGGCGTGGTCTGTTCAGGCCGCGGCTTCCCGGCGGTGCCGGAACGCCTCGATGGCGTCGCCCTGGCGTTCGACCCCCACCTGCTCGCAGCGGGTCATCAGTTCGTCGAGCCGCTGGCGCTGGAACCCCGCCACCTCGCTGTAGACGCGCCGCGCCTTCTCCAGCAAGAAGCGGTTCTCGTCGCGGTCACGCAGGTCGACCTTCAGCGCCTTCATCGCCCGCAGCGCCCGCTGCAGCTCCTTCGGCGACAGCTTGCCGGGCCGTTGTTCGAGCACCAGGGTGCGGCGCTCGCCAGTGGACAGCACCTCGGCTTCGACCTCGAGGATGCCGTTGAGGTCGTACGTGTAGCGCAGGCGGATCCCCTCGCGGCCGCGCCGCCGCCGCGGCAGGCCGGCGATCTCCAACTCGCCGAGCTTGAGGTTGTCGGCGACCCGCCGGGACTCGCCCTGGTAGACGCCGACCTTGATCGTCGTCTGGCCGTCGACGGTGGTGTAGAGGTCGACCGTGCGGCTCACCGGGATCGTCGTGTTGCGGTCGATCACCGGCATGAAGTAGCCGTCCTTGAGACACCCGCCGAACTCCTTGCACACATCGGTGCCGAGGGTGTGCGGCATGACGTCGGTGGCAACCAGGTCGCCGACTGCCTGGTGGCCGGTGGCCAGCGCCGCCTGCACCGCGGCGCCCATCGCCACCAC
>JALXBY010000257.1:3450-4554 GCA_026991215.1 Anaerolineales bacterium | reverse complement strand
GCGTATCCATAGCGGGTCTTGGTGAAGAACTCGTCGAAGATGACCAGGCTCAGGGTGTCCACCGTGCCCTGGGCGCCTGGGTCCCGCATGACGTAGATGTGGTTGAAGGCCTTGAAGGTGCCGATGACCGCAATCAGGCTGAGGAAGTAAATCGTGGGGGAAAGCAACGGCAGCGTCACGTGGCGGAAGATTTGCCAACCGTTGGCCCCGTCGATGGCCGCGGCCTCCTTGAGTTCGGTAGGGATGTTCCCCAGTCCGGCCAGGTAAATCACGATGTCGTAGCCCACGAAGAGCCAGATGGAATACAGCATGATGACCACCAGAGCCAGGCTGGGCCCGTGGAGCCACGCGGAGACCTCCAACCCCAGGGCTTCCCCCAACAGTTGGCCAATGCCCCGTGGTTCGACCAGCCAGCGCTGGGCAGGAATCCCCAGTTTGGCCAGGAAGTTGTTGATGGGCGCGGTGGGTCGGGGCGAGAACAGCAGCCGGAACACCGCGGCGCTGGCCACGCTGGGGGTGACGTAGGGCAGGAAGTAAATTACCCGGAAGAGTTCCTTGCCGGGCAGGTTCTGGTAGAGCAGTACGGCAAAGAACAGGCCCAGGGTCAGTTGAAAAGGTACGGTGCCCAGGGCGTAGTAGGTGGTAATCAGCAGGCCCCGCCACACCTTCTTATCCCCGGCCCGGATGGCCGGCGGCACTTCCATGAGCAAGACCCAGGCGGCAATCATGAAGACCAGGGCTGCGGCCGCACGCCAAAGCAGGCCCCGCACGGTTTCGGCCTCGACCCCCTGCTTCCACAACCGCCAGGAGGCCAGCAACGCCAGCGCGCCGGCCAGGATCGCGAACCCCTGCCACATCCACTGGGATTCCATCCGCTGCTGCCAGCGGTAGCCTTCCAGCAGGGTGTACCCCAAAAGGCCCAGGCCCAGGAAGATGAAGTACCAGGCCACCGCGCTCCAGGCGACGCCATCTGCAGGCAGGCCCATGCGGCCCAGCCGGGCCAGCGCCCAGGCCAGGCCCGCGCTGAGGACCAGCAGCACCACCGCCCCCTGCAGCCAGGGCAGCACCTGCGGCAGGGTCAGGGCTTCCCAGAGCCACTGCCGG
>JALXBY010000257.1:0-3440 GCA_026991215.1 Anaerolineales bacterium | reverse complement strand
GCCCACGGCCCGCTTGGCGATGTCCAGCACCGGACCCAGGGCGGAAAAGACGTACGCGGTCAGCCCAAGCAAACTCCAGGCGCCGAGCCAGGCGGGGGAAAGGACCCAGCCCCACACGCGGGGACCCCGTCCCCGCCAGGTCTTCCGCAGGATGAGCACCCCCGCCGCAAGCAGGCCCAGGGCCAGCAGCAGGAACAGCAACAGCCCAAAGACGTCTACGGCCTTGAAGTAGTGGGTCATGCCGATGAAGCGGCCCCGGCGGATGCGCCATACGTGCATGCTGACGTACATGGCAAACAGCACCGGCCACAGCCCGAACACGCCAATCAGGGTCAGGGCCGGGGTGAGAAAGGCATAGGCCAGAAGCCACTCCCGCCAGATCCGCCGCTTCTTCGGGGGGATGCGCGTCCAAAAGTTCATAGCCCGCTCCTCCCGCGGGGTACGTCGCGAGATGTCGGTCTTGAACCGGGACGTGGGTACAATTATACGCATCCTCATACCGCGAGGGTGCCTATGCCTGCCCTGGTCACAGTGGAGCAGATGCGCGCCCTGGAGGCCCAATCCAACGAACGGGGTTGGACCTATCAGGACATGATGGAAGCCGCGGGCCGCGGCCTGGCCCGCTGGGTCCACGACCTGTACGGGGAAACCACCTCCCGGACGGTACTGGGCCTGGTGGGTTCGGGCAACAACGGCGGCGATACCCTGGTGGCCCTGGACTACCTGGCCCGCTGGGGCTGGGAAGTTACCGCGTATCTCGTCCGCCCCCGCCCGGAAGACGACCCCTTGCTGGAACGGGTCCGGTCCCGCGGTGGCGACATCCTTCGGGCCGAAGCCGACCCCGAAGCCCGGCTGCTGCAGGAAGCCCTGCCCGCGCACGAAGTCCTTCTGGATGGCATCCTGGGAACGGGCGCGCGGCCGCCCTTGCGGGAGCCGCTGGCTTCCCTCATGGCCCGCGTCAAAACGTGGGTGGAAGCCTTCCGCCCGCGGGTGGTGGCCGTGGACGTGCCTTCGGGCGTGGATTGTGATACGGGCGCGGTGGCCGAACAGACCTTCCCCGCCGAGCACACGGTCACCATGGCCGCGGTGAAAATCGGCATGGTGCAGCCCCCAGCCCTGACCTACCTGGGCGACCTGCACGTGGTGGACATCGGCCTGCCCCAGGACCTACCGGCCTGGCAGGACATCCACCGGGAAGTGCCCGACGAAGCCCGGGTGCAGGCGGTGCTCCCCCCGCGGCCGCGGGACGCGCACAAAGGCACCTTTGGTACGGCCCTGGTGGTGGCCGGGTCCGTCAACTTCACGGGCGCGGCGTGGCTGGCAGGCAAGGCCGCATACCGGGTGGGCGCGGGTCTGGTCACCCTGGCGGTGCCGGGGCCATTGCACGCGGCCCTGGCCGGTGTGCTCCCCGAAGCCACCTGGCTCCTCCTCCCCCATGACCTGGGGGTAATTGCCGAAGTCGCGGCGGACGTGGTCATCGAACATCTCCAGCAAGGCCGGGTGACCGCGATGCTCCTGGGGCCCGGTTTTGGCCTGGAGCGGACCACGCAACACTTCCTGGAACGGTTGCTGACCGGGACCTCCTCTTCCCAGCGGCCCCGTAAGGCGGGTTTCGTGGTGGAAGAAGCCCCCTCCAGGGCCTCGCGCGAGGGCATCTCCTGGCCGCCCATCGTGGTGGATGCCGACGGTCTGAAACTGCTGGCCCGCATCGACGAATGGTGGCGCGTGCTCCCCGGCCCCGCGGTGTTGACGCCTCACCCTGGGGAGATGGCCGTGCTCACTGGTCTTTCCACCAAGGAGATTCAGAGCCGGCGCATCGCGGTGGCCGAAGAACACGCCCGGCGTTGGGGCCACGTGGTGGTCTTGAAGGGCGCGGGCACGGTGGTGGCCGCGCCGGATGGGCGCACGGCCGTGGTTCCGGTGGCCACGCCCGCCCTGGCCCGGGCCGGCACCGGGGACGTGCTGGCCGGCGCGATCACCGGGCTTTTGGCCCAGAGGGTGCCGCCCTATGAAGCGGCCCTGGCCGGGGTCTGGCTGCACGCCCATGCAGGCCTGGCCGCCGCCGAGCGCTTGGGCACCACCGCTTCGGTCCTGGCGGGGGATGTGCTGGAAAGCCTGCCCGAAGTGCTCTCTATGGTGGAAGGTTAAGCCCGCGGGCCGCCCAACAACAGGCGGCCCGCCTTTTTTCCTTTGGTTCCCCAAAACCTCATCAAGCCGCGCCCAGATAAAGCCGTGGGACCCGGGGTTGCAACAGGGTGGTGATTTCGTAGTTGATGGTGCCCGCCCAGCGGGCCACGTCCTCCGCGGTGATGCGGGCTTCCCCCTGCTGGCCGATGACCACCACCTCGTCTTCCATCTCCACATCCGGGACCCCATCCACATCCACCACGATTTGGTCCATGCTCACCCGGCCCAGCACTCGGCAGTAGCGGCCCCGGATGAGCACGTACCCGCGGTTGGAGAGGGCCCGCAGGTAGCCATCGCCGTAGCCGATGGGTACCAGGGCCACCCGCTGTTCCCTGGGGGTGATGTACGTGCGCCCGTAACCGATGCTGCTGCCCGCAGGCAGGGTGCGGATGCGGGCCACCCGGCTTTTGAGTTGCAACACAGGCCGCAAAGGGACCGGGGGTTCCCACTCCAGCGAAGGGCGCATGCCGTAAAGCGCGATGCCCGGCCGGACCGCGTCCAGATGGGCTTCGGGCAGGGCAAAGGTGGCCGCGCTGTTGCAGGCATGCCGGAGGGGGATGGTGATGCCCGCGGCGTGTAGCGTTTCCAACACGTCCTGGAACACCCGCCACTGGTGGTGCAGATAGCCGGTATCCGCCTCGTCCGCGGTGGCAAAGTGGGTGTATATCCCTTCCACATGGACGTTGGGGTATTGCCCCAGCCCGCGGACGAAGTCCAGGACCTCGTGGGGGAGCAGGCCGAAGCGGCCCATGCCGGTATCCACCTTGACGTGCACGGGGAAGGGTTCGGTGGCCAGCGCGTTCAACCGTTGGGCGAAGTCCAGGGTAATGACCGTCGGGGTGAGGCGGTACCGGACGACGGCTTCGGCCGCGTCCAGGGAGGCATACCCCAGGAGGAGGATGGGCGCCTGGATGCCGGCCTCCCGCAGGGCGATGCCCTCGTTGACCCGGTGGACCACCAGGCGGGTGGCGCCAGCCTGCAGCGCGGCCCGCGCGATGGGCACCGCGCCGTGCCCATAGGCATCGGCCTTCACCACGGCCATGACCTGAGCCCGGGGGCCGACGAAGGCGCGGATTTGGCGCACGTTGTGCCGTAGGGCCTCCAGGTCGATTTCGGCCCAGGTGACCCAGTGGGGGGCAGGGCGGGCATCCATGGGGCTGGACCTCCGGCGGGTTAAAAGCAAGGACGCTCCGAGTGAGGGGGGCACCCGGAGCGTCCATCAGGCATTATAGCAAACGGAGGCGGTCATGGGA
>JALXBY010000256.1 GCA_026991215.1 Anaerolineales bacterium | reverse complement strand
ACCACCGACAAACGACGAACGACCATCGACCACCGACCAAACCCCATGCGCACCCCCGACCACGTCCGCGCCTTCATAAAGGCCCACAACCTGCCGGCCCAGGTGCTGGAGTTCGATGCGCCCACCCGTACCACGGAGGAAGCGGCCCGGGTCGTGGGTGTCCCGGTGGGGCAAATCGTCAAGACCCTGGTCTTCGTGGTACGCGGGGAACCCTACCTGGTGCTGGCTTCGGGCGCGACGCGAGTAGACTACCGCGCCCTGGCCCGAGTGTTGGGCGTTTCCCGCAAGCGGGTGCGGCTGGCCCGCCCCGAGGAGGTGCTGACCTGGACCGAGTACCCGGTGGGCGCGGTGCCGCCCATTGCGCTGCCGCGCGCGTTCCCCACCCTGATGGACGAGCGGCTGTTGCAGTGGGAGGCGGTCTATGCGGGCGGCGGAGCGGCCCACGCCTTGTTGTTCATTCCCGTCAAAATCTTGCAGGAAGTGACCGGCGCGCAGGTGGCGCGGTTGCATCGGGAAAATGAAACCCCCGGATGAACCGGGGGTTTGCGGGGTCTCCTGGAACCAAAGGCCGTTTAATTGGCTGCGTTGGGGGTCAGGCAAAACCGTCCAGGTCGAGGAGATAGCGCTGGAGGCGTTGTTCCAGGTCCTCAGGGGTCAACCCCTGGAACGCGACCAATTTCCACGACCCGCTTGAACCGGGGAGGATTTCGATGTCGGCTTCCGCGACCTGTAGCACCCCAGCCAGGAAGCGCTTGAGTTCTTCTTCCGGGTCGTCGTTTTCGTTCCAGGTGAGGTATACATGCAGGAGACCCCGACCGGCCATTTCCAGCGACGGCATGCCCCGCGCCTTCCGCGCCACGTTGACGAGGAGGGCAGCCCCCGCCGCCGCGTGTGTTGGTGTAAAGGAAATGTGTATCCCCATGGCTGTCCCCTCCTCCCGGAGCGTCCCCTGAGTGTTTCATGCAATTTTCGCTTATAGCATCAAAAGGGCTTCCCGTCAAGAAGCCTGCAATTGATTTAAGGTGACAAACGTCACCATTGACAGCGGAAAAAACCCCTGGCGCAGCAGCATTGCTGGTGCGCCACGTCGCATCAGCCAAGCCTTTGCCTTACAGTATCCTGCCCAGGCAGGGCGGCCCTTGAAACGCCTTTTGAGGCAATCCGCGACGTCGTTCACGTGGCCGTGGGATGGTTTGAGGTTGACCCCGCAGCCGGCACAACCACGGTGGGTTGGTTCTTGGTGGATTTGGACATGTTGGTGAAATTACAATAGCAGGGCGCTGCAGAGGTGGAGGGCGAGGGTCCCGAACCGGGCAACGGGGTTCTGTCTGCGATTGCTTTAGACAACTCCTGGTTTCCAACTGCCTGACATGGGCTTCCCAGAACTGCGCTACGCGTTTTTGGAAGATACATGGGTACTGCTCGCGCCCACGCGCGGGGGCCGGCCCCATGACTTCCCCAAAACCGCAACCACGGCCACCAGCCCCGATACGTGCCCCTTCGAACCCGGCCGGGAACACCTGACCCCGCCGGAGGTCTTTGCCCTGCGGCCGCCCGGTTCCAGGCCCAACGGCCCAGGATGGCGGGTGCGGGTCGTGCCCAACAAGTTCCCCGCGGTCCAACCGGAGGGCCGGGGTTCCCCGTTCCACGACGACCTCTACCGGGCCATGCCCGGGGTCGGGTACCACGAGGTCATCATTGACACCCCAGACCACCATCACCACGCCTTTTCATGGAGCATTGACGACTGGACCCTGTGGCTGCAGGTGGTCCAGCAGCGGATGCAGGCCCTTGGCAGGGACCCCCGGATACGCTACGTGCAGGTGTTCAAGAACCACGGCCGGGCTTCGGGCGCGAGCCTGGCCCATCCCCATACCCAGGTGCTGGCCCTGCCCGTATTCGAAGGCCCGGTCGCGCGGCGCTGGCAGCAGATGGCCGCCTTCTACCGGGCGCGGGGCCGGTGCTACCTGTGCCAGGTGCTGGAACACGAGATACACGAAGGCCGACGTGTGGTCTACGAAAACCGGGACTACCTGGTCTACTGCCCCTTTGCCCCCCGCTTTGCCTACGAAATGCGCATCGTCCCCAAGGGCCACAACCCGGACGTCCTGCCCATGGACGAGGCCGCCCGCATCACCCTGGCCGAGGCCCTGTACCAGGCCTTCCAGCGCCTGCACCGGCTGCTGGGGGACCCGCCCTTCAATTTGATTCTGCACAGCGCGCCGCCGGCCCAGGCAGGCGACATGGCGGCCTTTGGCCACGGGTATCTGGAAATCCTGCCCCGCCTGGGGACGCAGGCGGGCCTTGAATTGGGCACCGGGTACGCGGTCAACGCGGTGCCGCCCGAAACCGCCGCGGCCCAGTTACGGGAAAGCGAGTAGGGGCACCCCGCGAGGCGCCCCTACGACCGCTTCCCAGGGATGGCGCGGCGGCCTTCAGGAAGCTGTCTCTTCCCCTTATGCATTGGGATTTTGAAAGCACGAATAAGTTCCCAACGTTTTTGGCTCAAAAACAGCCGGGAAGAAGCCGGACAGCCTTCCCTTGCCCTCGCGAAACCGCCTCCTCCTCGGCAGACTGCGCCCCGCGGTGATTTGGGTATACTAATGAGGCCTTATCTTACATCACCCTAAGGAGGGTCTCATGCTCGAACGCAAGGGCCTCATCAAGTTCGGCGATATGGACGTTACCGTGGTCGGGCCGGATATCAAGCCCGGCGATATCGCGCCTGAGTTCACCGCCACCACCCAGGACTGGCAGCACATCAACGTGCTGGAGGCCACCAAGGGCAAGGTCCGCATCCTGGCCGCGGTCCCGTCCCTGGATACGGCCGTATGCGACCGGGAGACCCGCCGCTTCAATCAGGAAGCCACCAACCTGGACGAGGACATCGTTATTGTGGTCATCAGCGCGGACCTGCCCTTTGCCCAGAAGCGCTGGTGCGGCGCGGCCGGCGTGGACCGGGTACTGGTGGTTTCCGACCACATGGATATGGACTTCGGCGAAAAGTACGGTACCCTGATGAAAGAAGTGCGCCTGTTGCGCCGCGCCGTCTTCGTGGTGGACCGCAACAACCGGGTGGTGTACGCGGATTACATGCCGCGGTTGGTCGATGAACCCAACTACGAAGAAGTCCTGGCCGCCGCGCGTGAAGCCTTGAAGAACGCCTGAGCCTTGAGGCCCCGGGTCGGGGACCGGCCATGCGAAGCCCCCGGCCCGGGGCCGCGGCACGGGAGGCCACCATGCCCTACAAAGCCGCAGTACTCACCGTCTCGGACCGTTCCGCACGGGGTATACGGGAGGATACAGCCGGCCCCGCGGTCATCGAACGGCTCAAGCAGGCCGGCTGGGAGGTGGTGCGTTACAAAGTCGTCCCCGACGAATCGCCCGACATCTACGCCACCCTGGTCACCTGGGCCGACCTGGGCATGGCCCACGTGATTCTGACTGTGGGCGGCACCGGCTTTGGCCCCCGGGACATCACCCCGGAGGTCACCCGTCGGGTCATCAAGCGGGAGGCGCCCGGCCTGGCCGAGGCCATGCGGCGGGCCAGCCTGGAGAAAACCCCGTATGCCATGCTCTCCCGCGGCGTGGCCGGCATCCGCGGGCATACCCTCATCGTCAACCTGCCCGGCAGCCCCAAGGCCGCGGTGGAAAACCTGGAGGTCATCCTGCCCGTGCTGCCCCATGCCGTGCAACTTTTGCTGGGCGAGCGCGCGGCCGAGGACGAACACCGGGAAATGCAACAGGGGATGGACGTGGACGTGGACGTACACGAGCACACCCACAACCACCATCACGACCATCATGCCCACGAAGAAACGGCCGAAGACGCCCAGGACCAGGATTGACCACCGGGCGCGAAGCGCCCGTTCCACCACCTTGTGAGGTATGGGCGATGCCTCCTTTTGGCGGTGTACGGTTTGGGTACGCGGAACCGGAACATGTCTATGACCTGGCCCCGTGTCCTGAGGTCCGGGTGGGGGACTTCGTGGTGGCCGAGACCCCCCAGGGCCTGCTGGTGGGTCAGGTGGTCTGGAAACGACCCCAAGTGAACGGCGAAGCCGAAGCCCCCATCCCCCAGGTGCTTCGTCCGGCCAATTCCCGGGACCTGGTCCTGCAGGAACTGGCCCGGACCCGTGCCCAGGAAACCCTGGAGATGCTGCGCACCTTGGCCGCCAAGCACGAACTGGGGAGCGTGGTCTTCGCCCACGTTACCCTTTCCCTGGACCAGCACCTGGTGACCGTGGAGTATTACCCTGAGGGGGAAGTGGATGCCCGGCGCTGGGCCGCCTTCATCCGGAAGGCCGAAAAGCGCCTGGCCCCGCGCGAGGTGGTCTGGAAGCGCATCGGGCCCCGGGACATGGCCAAACGGGTGGGCGGCTGGGGGCCGTGCGGCCGGGTGCGCTGTTGCGCCCTGTTCATGACCGATTTCAACAGCATTCAAATTCGCATGGCCAAGGCCCAAAATGTGTCCCTCAATGAGCCGGACATCACCGGGGCCTGTGGCCGCCTGCGCTGTTGCCTGGCCTTTGAGTACCCGGTGTAACAGGAACTGCTGGCCCAA